>JAFYTT010000234.1 GCA_017558715.1 Clostridia bacterium
GCTTAGCTGCGTCGAGATACTTCTTTCCCTTAGTCATTATCTGATTCCTCCTCTGACTTATTCTTCAACGGTAACGCCCATGGAACGTGCAGTACCAGCAACCATGCTCATAGCTGCTTCCAGGCTGCCTGCGTTCAGGTCGGGCATCTTGGTTTCGGCGATCTTCTGGACCTGCTCCTTGGTGATGGAAGCAACCTTGGTCTTGTTCGGTGCGCCGGAAGCGGTTTCGATGCCGGCTGCCTTCTTGATCAGGACTGCTGCCGGAGGAGTCTTGGTGATGAAGGAGAAGGAACGGTCTGCGTAAATGGTAATAACAACAGGAATGATCAGACCCATGTCATTCTTGGTTCTTTCGTTGAATTCCTTGGTGAACGCGGAGATATTGACACCGTGCTGACCGAGTGCAGGACCAACCGGAGGCTGGGGAGTAGCCTTACCGGCGGGTAACTGTAATTTAACGTATGCTGTAATCTTCTTTGCCATAATAAATTACACCTCCAAATGTGGTAGAAAAAAGTAACGGAATCCCTGTGTTGATTGTATTTTGGGACTCCTCCCACAGGTATGAATGCGTTTCATACCTCGTTTGCCTGATAATCAGGCCTTTTTGACATCCTTGATGTCGAGTTCGATCGAAGTGTTGCGGCCGAACATGGATGCTGTGACGCGAACCTTGCCCATATCCGCGGAAATCTCCTCGACGACAGCGGTGCTGCCTTCCAGAAGACCGCTTCCGATCTTGACGGTGTCGCCGACTTCAAATGCCAGCTTGACCGTAACTGCCTCTGCGGGCGTGTCCTCTTCGTGCTCGATGCCAAGAGACGCGACTTCTGCGTCAGTCAGCGGAATCGGCTTCGATCCGGGGCCGACAAAACCGGTGACGCCGCGAATGTTGCGGACGACGTGCCAGGATTCGTCGCTCATGATCATCTTGATGAGAACATAACTGGGGAATACCTTATCCTCGATTTCGCGTTCCTTGTCGCCGTCCTGTTCCACAACCGTTTCCATGGGGATCTGGATGTCGAAGAAGTAAGCGGACATGCCGCGGTTTTCGATGGCCTTCTCCAGGCTCGTCTTTACTTTGTTTTCATAGCCGGAATAGGTATGGACGACATACCATCTTGCTTCCGTCGATGCTTCGTTCATGTTTGTACTCCCTTTCTTTTCCGTCTGTCAATCGGTCAGAACTTAACCGATGTGGCTGAGCAGGGTGAGACCCTTGGAAAAGAGAAAGTCGAGAATTGCAATACAGACTGCGAACACGACGATGGTGGAAACAACAACAACGGTACTTCTTGTGGTTTCTTCCTTCGACGGCCAGACAATCTTCTTGAATTCGCTCTTGTAATCGCGCCAGAATTTCTTTACGCGATCGGTGAACTTAACCTTGTCCTTCTTCGGCTTCTTTTCGGCCTTGGGGGCAGGCGCATCCGTTTTCTTTTCGGCTACAGACGCCTGGGCGGTTTCGGCAACCTTCTTTTCGTTATCTGCCATTACGTCCTTCCTCCTGTTTGCCTCTTACTTGGTTTCCTTGTGCAACGTGTGCTTGCGGCAGAATCTGCAGTACTTCTTGAGCTCGAGTCTGTCGGGATCGTTCTTCTTGTTCTTCATTGTGTCGTAGTTTCTCTGTTTGCAGTCGCTGCATGCTAAGGTAATCTTAACTCTCATTGATAGGCACCTCCTGATGAATTGTCGCTGCGGCATCACCGACACGATCAGCCGCGCGCATGTTTTGTGTGGACAGAAAACGAAGTCGGTTTTCTGTCGTGTACCTCCCTCAGACAGCCGCACCGAAATGCCGCCGCCAACCGCGTTTTTGAGTGATCGGGACGGGTACCGTTTCCGTTTGCCGATCGACGCAGTTCCAAAGAGTTGTCCGTTTTTGAACAGCAAAAAAAGACCCCCTTATAGAGGTACAACTATTTTACCACAAAAGCAAGCGTTTGTCAAGATATTTTCTCGAAAAAACACCTTGAAATCAAGGATTTTTTTAATAACCGTTGCATCCCGATGCATTTTGTGGTATAATAATTACATAGATTGATTTTAACCATCCAAGGAGTACAGATTATGGCAAAATACAGACGCGACCGCATCAACGAAGAAATGACACATGAGGTTTCCGATATCGTCCGAAACATCAAGGACCCCAGAGTTTCCAAGCACCTGGTCTCCGTTGTGCGCTGTGAAGTGACACCCGACCTGAAATACTGCAAGATTTTTTATTCCGTTCTCGGTGCGAATAAAGAAGGTGACGGCTTTGATGCAAAGGAACTGAGAAAGGGACTCATTTCCGCATCCGGCTTCATTCGCGGACAGATCGCGCAGAGACTGAATCTGCGCATCACGCCGGAACTGCAGTTTGTATACGATGAATCGATCGCATACGGCGCAAAGATCAACACGATTCTCCACAATCCGTCCGTGCAGGAGGATATCCGCCGCTTTGATGAACGCATGGAACAGGAGGCTGCAGAGGCAGCAGCAGCTGCGGCGGCAGCGGCTGAGGAGGACGAATTCGATGACTGATACAACGGTATCTTCCTGCAATATGATGTCGCGTGAGGAAACCGCGCGCTGGCTGCAGACATACGATCGGTATCTGCTTCTTTGTCACGCGCATCCCGACGGGGATACGCTCGGTTCCGCGATGGGTCTGCGCAATCTCCTGCGCGCTATGGGCAAAACGGCGCATGTCATCTGTGCATCGCCCGTTCCCTACCGCCTTTCCTTTATCACCGAGGAGCGCCAGTCAATTCTGCTTGAGCAGATTCCCGGTGGTTTTCTCTGGGACAAAATCATTTCGGTGGATGTTGCCTCTCCCACACTGCTCGGTGCCTATCAGACGCCGTTCGGCGAGCCGGAACACGTTGATCTTGCCATTGACCATCACGGCACCAATACGCAGTTTGCAAAGAATCTCTGTCTTGACGGCGCACTTGCCGCGTGTGCGGAGCTTGTCTTTGATCTCGGGCAGGAGATCTTCGGCTGGAACGATACCGACCGCATCTTGCCTGCGGACAGTGCCGTTCCGCTGTATGCAGGACTGAACACCGACTCGGGGTCCTTTAAGTACGGCGCTGTTACACCCGCAACGCATCACCGTGCGGCGGCAATGCTGGCATCCATGAAGGCGGCGGGAATCGAGCACGCAAAGATCGCGGAGCGCCTGTACGGAAGCAGACCGCTTTCACAGGTCATGGCGGCAAAAGCGGCATACGAAAATCTGCGCTTTTTCTGTGATAACCGCATCTCGCTCGTTTCCTTCACTCCCGAAACGATGAAAAAATACAAGCTTGCCGACGAAGACATTGACGATATCGTCAATCTGATCCGCGGTATTCAGGGCGTTCGTGTTGCTGTGCACATCAAGCCGCGCGGCGAGAATGTCTATAAGCTCTCTCTGCGCTGTGAACAGGGCTTTAATGTGTCGCAGATCGCGGGACAGTTCGGCGGCGGCGGTCATCCGTGTGCCGCGGGCTGTACCATTGAAGATACCGTAGAAGGCGTGGAAGCAGCGATTGTTGCGGCAATTTCCGCGGCATTTGATGCGGAAGCATGCGGCGAGGGGATGGAAGCATGAATACTGTGATAACAGAGCCGGACGGCGTTCTGATTCTCGACAAGCCCGACGGTATGACCTCACACGACTGCGTGGCGATCATGCGCAGACTGTTTCACACGCGCAAGGTCGGTCATACAGGTACACTTGATCCGATGGCGACGGGCGTTCTGCCGATCCTGCTCGGTCGTGCGGCAAAAGCGGCAGAGTTTCTGACTGCTGAGGATAAGCACTATATTGCAGGTCTGCGGCTGGGTCTTACCACCGATACCGAGGATATCACGGGCACGACGCTGACCGAATGTGACGCAATCCCCGATGAAGCGGCAGTACAGGAAACCGTCGGTACCTTTGTCGGTGAAATCGAACAGATCCCGCCGATGTATTCCGCGCTCAAAGTTGACGGTCAGAAACTTTACGATCTTGCAAGACAGGGGATCACGGTTGAGCGCAAGGCAAGACCGATCACGGTGGTCTCGATCGGATGCGAAAAACAGGACGAGCGCACCTATACCCTCGATGTCCGCTGCTCTAAGGGAACGTACATCCGTACTCTCTGTGCCGATATCGGAGCCAAGCTCGGATGCGGCGGTGTGATGTGTTCTCTGCGCCGTGCGGGAAGCGGTAATTTCACGCTGGATACCGCATATACCATAGAAGCACTGGAAGCGATGACAGACGAAGAACGGCTTTCGTGTCTTGTTCCGACAGAAGCACTGTTTTCCGATCTGGAAAAGCTGGTACTGCCTGCGTTTTATGAGCGCCTTGCCGACAACGGTCAGCCGATTCATCTGAAAAAGCTGTATCGCGGAAAATACGACGAAAGCCGCTATACGCCCGGTCAGCGCATGACGATCATCGGCGAAAACAAGGGCTTTTTTGCTCTCGGTGAGGTTCGCTGCGGCGAGGACGGTTATCTTGTAAAGCCGATCAAGAAGTTTGTGTTGTGAAAGGTGTCTGCCCATGATGATTCGACATGATAACGGCCGTGCGGTCTGGTTTACCTCATCGTTGTTTGACAATGTCCGATCTTATCCACAACTTGTGGATAACTCTGTGGATAAGCATGGGACAGATCATGGAAAAACTTTGCAAAAGGTGGAAATCAAGCACGGTTTTTCCACAAAACACGGTGGGATCAGCCATCTTCCGTACATATCCGATCTGAACTTTGGATTTTCTGTCGGAGAAGACCGCGCAACGACTGTGGAAAACTACCGCTGTTTTGCGCGCACGCTCGGTATTGGTGAAAATCACATGCTCTGTGCCAACCAGACGCATACAACGCGCGTGCTGACGGTCGATGAAGCATACCGCGGCATGGGACTTTCCGTGCCGTATGAAACATTCCCCGACAAAACACTTGCCGACGAGGGCTTTGACGGCTTTGCCACAAGAACGCCCGATGTGGCGCTGGTCGTCCGTGCCGCAGACTGTGTGCCGATTCTGTTCTGTGATCCCGTGAACCGTGTGATCGGCGCATGTCATGCAGGATGGAGGGGAACGGTCGGCGGAATTGCCGCGGAGACGGTCGATGCCATGTGTGCCATCGGCGCTGAAAAACAGCATATCCGCGCCGCCATCGGTCATGCGGTCGGACTTTGCTGCTATGAGGTGGACGATGCGTTTTACGAGACATTTCTCCACACCCTGGGGAAAGAGGTCTGCAATGTGATCTTCCGCAAATCCGAGGAATATGAGAATCCCGACAGATGGCATTGCGATCTGCGCACATGCAACCGCATGTTACTGGAAAACGCGGGACTTGCACCCGAGCACATCGATGTGTCCGAGCACTGCACCTGCTGTCACAATGAGTTATTCCACTCGCACCGCTATGCAATGAAGTACACCGGCGGCAAGCGAGGATTGATGGCGGCGTGTATTTCGATGGAAACAATCAAATAAACAAACAAGCCGTGAGCGGCAGGGAACATCCTGTGCTCACGGTTGATTTTTTGTTGGAGGTGTGTGTTTTTACAATCAAATGGAACGTAAAATTGGGAGTTGCAGCGATTGTTAATGTTCCTCTTCTCTGCGATTCTTTTTCCATTGTCCGATTTTTTCAAATGCTCCCAAGCAATGTAGAGCATACAATGCCAATGAAGCAACAGCAAGACCGATAACAAACGACATTATATTGTCGCAAACTGTTTCTGGAATCATACCGTTGAGTCGACCCTTGTGTTCGCTTCCAAATAGCAAGTAACTGACAAGCATCAAGCAGGTAGAACATGCCAATAGTGTGCGCAATCTCTCTTTACGTTTGTTGCTTTCTTCGGTGGCATATTCCGCAATTTTCTTTAATGTATCCTTGGTTTCGTTATCCATACTCTCGCTTTTCCTTTCTCCATCAATGAGTTCACGAATATCTACATCATAGAAGTCAGCAAGTTCAATGAGAATTTCTATATCTGGCATATTACTTCCGGTTTCCCATCGTGATATAGTTCGAGAAGAAACATAGAAATGTTCTGCCAGTTGTTCTTGTGTCAACCCTTTGTCCTTGCGAAGGTGTTTCAGAAATTCACCTATTTTATGTTGGTTCATTCACACCCCCTCCTTTCATGGAAATTATATCACCGGTTAATTCAGAAAACCACGACACAAAGCGAGAAATGCCGTGGTTTTGCGGTAGACATATTATGTCCTGTGTATTCTGTTCACAAATTTCAAATTTCTCTGTCCCGCAATGCCGTTTCCAGCACCGGCTTACACGGTCTGCCGGCAACAAGAACACCGTCCTGGACAAACCCTTCTTCCCGCCATGCAAGCGCATCGATCAGAGCCTGCCGCAAATACGCAATGCGGTCGGCATATTCCGTGTCGTTGATCGCATTGTGTGTTTCCGCGGGGTCTTTGGAAAGATCAAAGTACAGCTCCCGTCCGTCCGACGAATACCAGATGTATTTGTCGTGATCGGAAACCATAAACTGCACCGATCCTCCAGCCGCAAGATGCTCGCCGTGGATCAACTCACGCGCGTCAGGTGCATCCGAGAACAGATTGACACCGTCGACCGTGTCGGGAATTTCAACGCCTGCAAGCGCAAGCAGGGTCGGCATGACATCGCGCAGCTCGGCGACATGTCCGAGAACCGGGGATTTGTCAGCGCGCGTTTTGCCCGTGTAGCCTGCCCGTGCAAGACAGTCGGCAGGGGCGGAGACGATCAGCGGAACGCGTGCCGAGCCTTCAAACGGCAGAGACTTGCGGAACAGATGATGGTCGCAGAGCAGCTCTCCGTGGTCGGAAACAAACAGAATGATCGTGTTGTAGGACAGTCCGTGCTCGAACATCGTATCACGCAGACGACCGATCTCATAGTCGATCTGTGTCATGGCGGCATAATAACCGCGCTGTGCCTCGGTGCGCTGGTCGCAGTCGAGCGGACCTGTGTCGGCATCGACCGCATAGCCGCCGATACCGATGGCATCGGGATCATCCCAGTCTCCGCAGACAGGCGGTGTCAATTCCCGTCCGCGGTACATCGACAGAAAGGCTTCGGGTGCATCGAGCGGCGGGTGCGGGCGGACATAAGAAACGGTCAGGAAAAACGGCTTGTCGCGGTCACGGCGGCGCAGAAAATCGAGCGCACGGTCAGTCACCCAGCGCGTCGGATGCAGTTTTTCATCATACGGCCACGGACGGGTGACCCAGGAATTGCAGTCAATGCCCGTATCAATGACATCCGCCTGTGCACCAAGCTGTGTGCGGAGCCAGTAAAGATAATCATCCGCCGTGTTCTGGTGATCCCAATAGGAGATTCCCGGCTTGCGGTAATAATGAAGATAACCGTCGTGCAGATCAACGGAATGATAGCCGACGGAATTGCGCAGCGGATGAACGTGCAGCTTACCCGCGCAATGGCACTGATATCCTGCATCGGAGAAGACCGACGCAAGCGTGTTTTCATAGTCCCAGCGATTGCCGTCCTGATAACCGACGCGGCGGTGGTTTTCCTGCGCCATACCGGTGTACAATGCGGCACGGGCGGGAATACAGGTCGGTGTTGCGGAATATGCGTGAGGAAAGGAGAAGCCTTCAGCGCAGAGCTGGTCAAGGCGTGGCGTTTTAACGTCGGGATGTCCCTCATAGCCGAGACAGTCTCCGCGCCATTGGTCGGCGATGATGAGCAGTACATTCGGTTGATTCACGGTGTTCTTCCTTTCTGTTTCATGTGATATTCAATGAGGTCAGCCAGTTCTTCAAGCTGACCGATATGGCGGTCAAAGAAGCGTTGATACGCCTGACAATGGCGTGTTCTGCAGTCGGACAGCGTGCGTTCACGTCTGCAGCCGTTGCGGCACAGAGGATAATAACGGCATCTGCGGCAGATATCGGGAACGGTATGAGATGCGGACAGAAATGCCTGCATCTGCGGGGCTTGCAGCAAATCGGCAATCGTGGTATCGCTGTTGCAGAGATTGCCAAGTGAGAAGTTGTCCAGCGCATAAAAGTCGCACGGATAGACCTCCCCGTCCGATTCCACAACGAGAGACGGCATACAGACGCCGCACATGGCACACGATTCGGGCGGTCGGCGGAGCAAAATGCCAAGCCAGTTGTCAAAGGTGCGCACGGAAACAGGCGATCCCGCACGGAAATCACGGTAGTATCCGCGGAAGATATCGGAGAGAAAACGGGCGTAATGCTCCTCGGTCGGCGCATAGGATGGAGTTTGCTCCGTCATTGGCGGCAGACACGGGATGAACTGCAAATAGCGATGGTCCCGCAAGGCATTCCATACCGCATTTCCGTGCGCACACAGCGCGTCCGTGACCACGCAGAGAATGTTATACGGAACCCGATACGCTGCAAGCAGATCGGCGGCACGGCTGACCTTGTCGTAAGTACCGCCTCCGTCGGGATGCAGGCGGTATTGGTCGTGCACCGATCGGATGCCGTCGATTGACAGACCGATGAGAAATTGTTCTTTTACAAAAAACGCGGCAAAAGCATCATCAAGCAGGATTCCGTTTGTCTGGAGCGCATAATCGACAGGGATGTGGGATTGGTTTTCCTTTTTCACCGCATCGGCAAAAAAACGGAAAAACGGCAATCCTGCCAGAAGCGGTTCTCCGCCCTGAAAGGAAAAGGCGATTCGCGCATCATTTCCCGTGCCCGCATAGTCAAACGCTTTTGTAATGACGGCTGCAGCGATCTCTTCGGTCATCATTCCGCGGTTGGCGCAGGAACGGCAGGAGGCTTCCTCTGTATAAAAACAGTACGAACAGCGCAGATTGCAGGAAGATGATGCAGGCTTGATCATGATGGATATAGACGGCAGACAAATCCCTCCTCTCAAATGGATGTTGTGATGAATCGCAGATCACTGCTGCTATTTTTGATTCATGATCGGTTGGATCAATTGTTTTCGGTCAGATGAAGTTTCAGTAATGCGTCATACTCCGGGTATTGCTTTGAAAGGGCGATCGGTCTTCCGGCGGTGTTCACAAAGCAATGATGACTCTTGCCGATACAAACGATTTCCTCGGTTTTCGTATTGATCATCGTATATGAGACAGAAAGCCGGAGTCTCTGATACTCCACGATTGCAACCTGAATACGAAGCTCATCTCCAAATGTTGTGGGACGCTTGTATTCACACTCGATTCCGATTACGGGCGATGCAATCCCGTCTTCTTCCCATTTCCTGTAACTCATGCCGATCCGGTCAAGATAATCAATGCGGGCTTCTTCCATGAATCGGACATAGTTGGAATGATGTGTGATCCCCATTTTATCCGTTTCATAATAATTGATCTTTCTGATATATGCATTTGCTTCCATGATGTATCTCCGTCAGCGTCTGATTGATGATTTTGATTTCACGCGAATTTCCGTTTCGTTCAGCAACCGCGTAAGAGGATGCTTATATCCGTATTATAACACAAAAACCGCAGAAAATCAATCTGCGGTTTCTGTATTTATTTGAGATTCTTATTCCTTGGAATCGGATGCGGGTGCATCTGCGGGATCGTCGTAAATGCCGCAAGCCTTTGCGATATCGGAGGGTTCTTCCTTTTCGCGCTTCAGACCGTTGTTGGAGTTTTGCAGATCGAAATAGTAGCTTTCGACGCTGTCCTTTTTGACGGGCTTCTGGTAGGTGCGCTCGCCGGTCTGCTTGGGACGGACATAATACGGCTTCTTGCGGGTCGGTGTGGAGGGAGCCTTGGGCGGTTCATTTGCCGCTGCAGCTTCCTTTTCTGCCTTTGCGCGCTCGAAGATTTCGACGTTGGCTGCAGCCGCTGCTGCTTCTGCATCCTTGTCGACGGTCTTCAGCGGACGGTTGGGCTTTTCTGCAACATATTCTTCACGGGGACCTCTGCCGCCGCGACCGCCTCTGCCGCCGCGACCACCACGACCTCCGCGGTCACCTCTGCTGCCGCGTTCGCTGCGTTCGCCGCGCTCGGAGCGTTCGGTCTTTTCGGACTTCTTTGCTGCCTTTTCTTCCTTCTCTGCATTCAGAGCCGCTTCCATTGCGGTCTTGCTGTCAACACCTTCGTTGCCGGCAGTCGGGAAGAGAACGATGCGGCGGTTGTTTTCCGCACCGATGGAGTTGGTGGAAACGCCTTCGATGTTCTGTACTTCAGAGTGAATGATGCGGCGTTCGTAGGGATTCATGGGTTCCAGCGTGATGGACTTCTTGTACTTGAGAACCTTTTCAGCCATACGGTTTGCCAGCTGACGCAGGGTATCCTCGCGCTTTGCACGGTAGTTTTCGACATCAACCGTGATCTTGGTGTAGCAGCGATCTTCGTCTTCCTTGCGGTTTGCCGCGAGGTTGACAAGGTACTGGATGGCATCCAGCGTATCGCCGTGGTGACCGATGAGAACACCGGCATTTTCACCTTCGACGGTGATCAGCTTGTCGCCGTCCTTGGTATCGGACATGGAAACGGAAGCGTCCAGCTCCATGTCAGCAAGCAGTGTCTTGACGAAAGACAGCGCAACCTCATCCGGCTTTTCAATATAGGTAACACGAACCTTTGCGGGAGCGGCGCCGAGTCCGAACAGACCCTTCTTTGCTTCCTCAAGAACTTCGTAGGTAACAGCGGAGGAATCAACGCCGAGTTCTGCGGCACCCTGTGCGACAGCGGCCTCGACGGTCTTCGCCGATGTGATGATTTCCTTTTTCATTGCGGTTTACTTCCTTGATAAAATATATCAGTCTTTACTTGTTGTGCTTGTCATCCTTGAGCGGTGCAAAACCGACGGGACCGTTTTCGGTTTCCGTGGGCTTGTCCGAAGATGCTTCGACGGCAGGTTCGGCGGGTTCTTCTGCAGGAGCTTCGGAAGACTTCTTCTTTGCGGGCTGTACGGGGACTTCGGTGTAATCCTCTTCATCGATGTAGTGCAGGGAGCGCTTCTTTGTGCCGTTGTTTGCACTGTGGTTGCCGGAGGAAGACTTCTTGTCCTTCTTCTGACCCTGATTGATGGACTTGACCGCTTCCTTCAGCTCTTCATCGGAGAACTTCGGATACGGATACATCTTTGCGAGGACGAAGGATTGCAGAACACCGAGAAGGTTCTGGAAGATCCAGTATGCACCAAGTGCCGCGGGCAGATTGAACGCCATCCAGAAGATCATCAGAGGCATTGTGATTTCCATGATCTTCATGGAAGAGTTTGCCTGCTGCTGTTCGGGAGACTGGTAAGTGAACTTGCGCGTGATCTTGGTGGATGCCCAGGTCGTTACGAGGTTGAGGACCGGGATGAGAAGCAGAAGGTTGAATGCGACGGTAGGTGTTGCGGACAGGTCGAGCTTGCCTCCAAAGACGGTCATGTTCGGCGGGTTACGCAGGACATCACCGATTGCAACACCGATTTCCTCGGTGTAGCCTTCGAGTGTCGGCAGAACTTCCATGACCTTTTCGATACCCAGTACGGAGATATCGTGCAGCATCTGGATCTGATTGCCGGTGTAGGTTTCGACTTCCTGCAGCAGTTTGATGCCTTCCTTGAGAACGGAGACAGCCTCTGCTGACATGCTGCACAGATAGGTCAGCGGTCCGTAGACAATCTGATAGATGGCAAAGATAACGACGAGCTGCAGAATCATCGGCAGACAGCCGCCGGCAGGATTGTAATTTTCGCTCTGATACAGAGACATGATCTCGTTCTGCATCTTCTGCTGTGTTGCCTGGTCGGTACGGCCTGCGTACTTTGCGCGAATCGCCATTTCCTTGGGACGCAGGGATGCCTGCTTGACCATGTTCTTCTGGGTCTTGATACCGATGGGGAACAGAACCAGCTTGACAACGATCGCGAAGAGGAGCAGGGCGATCATGTAGTTATCCGTCAGCCCGTAGAAGAATCGGATGACCCAGCTGAACGGAATGTTGATAAGATCAAATAAGCCTTGCATGTCGGGCTTTCTTTCCTTTCTTGACTCGGAAAAAGAGATGGGCGGGTGGGTGATCCCGTATGTTATCCGCCTTCATCGGGGATGACGGAGGGTTGTTCCGTCGGCAGAAACGGCAGGGGATCGGTTGTTGGAAGTTTGTTTTTTGAGATTCTGTCGGGGCGGGTTTTGCGCGGCGGCACGAAATCGTATCCTCCGTGGGAATACGGATGACAGCGGAGCAGCCGCCATACGGTATAGCCCCCTCCTCTGATAAACCCCCATTCTCTGAATGCCTTGATTGCATACAGAGAGCAGCTCGGATAAAAGATGCAGGTGGGTTTCCCTTTCAGCGGTGACAGAAATTTCCGGTAAAAAGTGACGAGCAGGATTGCAAGATCACGCATACATTATCTGGATGCAGGCTTCTTTTTCGGCTTCGGCGCGGTCTGCGCTTCTTTGGGCGGAAAGGGCATTCCTTCCACCATGCCGAGCTTTCGGAAAGCATACTTCAAATCTGCATAGATGTCCTGTGACTTTGCCTGGACGGCGGCATCGCGCGCGACGAGCACAACAAGAAATCCCGTTTTCAGCGGGCTTTCCGTATCGAATCGGCGGAAGCCTTCGCGCAGAATCCGTTTGACACGGCTTCGGGTTACCGCTCCTCCGATTTTTTTGGTAACTGTCAGACCGACACGGTTGACGCGCTTGTTCTGCGGATGTGCCTTCTGCAGCTTTGCCGCGGCATAATCGCGCAGACAGTATACGACGACAGTTTTGGTGACTGCCTTCATTCCGCGTGCGTAGGTCTTCTGATACAGGTGATTTTCACCGATGGCTCTATACTTCATACCGTTTGTGTGTGCGGTACGGTTCCGTGCCTTGTCTGCTTCGTTTTTCTCCGGCGGAACACATACCCGAATGTTGGAATGTTTGAACGCTCATCTGACTGTCTTGCCGATACACCAAAATCTCCAATGACAAAAAGGAAAGCCTATGACTTGCGGCACAGGCTTTTGCATTGCGTTTTCGGCGCACGAGCGGGGACAGCATGAATTAGTAGGTCAGTCTTGCTCTGCCCTTAGCACGTCTTCTCTTCAGGACCTTTCTGCCGTTGGCAGTAGCCATTCTCTTTCTGAAGCCGTGTTCGACCTTTCTCTGGCGCTTCTTCGGCTGGTATGTTCTCTTCATGCGGTTGCACCTCCCTCAAAGATAGGCATTTATTTCTATCTGTTGTAATTTTGTTTTCTTGAAGCAGATTGCCGTATCCCGATGGATTTACATCATACGACACTATATATTATACACTTTTTTAGGGCTGTTTGTCAAGAGTTTTACGAAAATTTCTCGGAAATTTTCAATATTTTTTGCGGGAATTTAATAATTTTTACGGTTTCTTCCTGTTTTTGAGACTTCCGATTTTTTCTGCGTACTGTTTTGCCGCCTGCTCGGTTTTGTTTTCGCCGAATTCATAGTAGGAAGCATCCCGCAGATCGTCCGGCAGGTACTGCTGTTTTACATAATGATCGGGGAACGCATGCGGATATTGATATCCGATACCGTGTCCGAGCTTCTGTGAGCCCTCATAATGGGCATCCCGCAGATGATCGGGAATCTTCTGACCACGACCTGCCTGTACATCGGCAGCGGCACGACCGTAAGCCTCATTGGCGGAGTTGGATTTCGGCGCGGTTGCGAGCAGGATCGTCGCATTGGAGAGGGGAATCTTTGCTTCGGGAAGACCGAGTTCTCTTGCGGAGGTCACACATGCCTGCGTGATTGCTGCCGCCATCGGATATGCCTGACCGATATCCTCGCTTGCGATGACAAGCAGTCGTCTGCAGGCGGAGAACAAATCTCCTCCTTCGAGCAGCTTCGCAAGATAGAAAATTGCGGCATCAGGATCGGAACCGCGGATGGATTTCTGCAATGCCGATAATGTATCGTAATGTGCATCACCGTCCCGGTCGAAAACTGCCATGGACGACGGCATCAGCGTTTCCAGAAGAGCACGGTCGATGGTACCGTTCTCCGCTGTATAGTAGGCGTTTTCGAGCAGTCCCAATGCACGGCGGACATCACCCGCGCCTGCCTGTGCGATTGCCCCGAGAACACTGTCGTCTGCGATGATCTGTGTTCCGTTTTCGGAATTGAGAAGCGAAAGTCCGCGGTTGAGCGCCGGCACAATTTCTTTTGGTGTCACAGCGCGGAATTCAAAGACCGAGCTTCTGGACAGCAGCGCGTTGTAGACATAGAAATACGGATTTTCGGTCGTAGATGCAATCAGCGTGATGCGTCCGTCCTCTAAAAATTCCAGAAGCGACTGCTGTTGTTTTTTGTTGAAATACTGAATCTCGTCAAGATACAGAAGAATTCCGCCCGAGCCGAACAGTCCCGTTGTCTGCTGTGTGACCTCGCGGATGTCGGACAGGGAAGCCGTTGTTGCATTGAGACGGCACAGCGTTTTGTCGGATGCGGCGGCGATGATGTTTGCGGCGGTTGTCTTTCCCGTACCGGGCGGTCCGAAGAAGATCATGTTCGGCAGAAACCCTGCGGAAACGATTTTCCGTAAGGCGCCGTTTCTGCCGAGAAGATGTGCCTGACCGACCATATCGTCAAAGGTCGTCGGGCGGAGACGGTCAGCGAGTGGATTCATGTGCATATCCTCTTGCAATCAGCGTTTTGAAAAGACAAACAGGGCCGCCGCGAAGGCAGCCCGTATTGTCTGTCGGAAAGATATCCGAAATTACTTGTGGTAGTAGCCGTAGCGTTCGGTCATGGAGCGCAGGAAGTCGACAGCCATGCCGATATCCTTTTCGGGAGTATCGCCGCATTCGCGTTCGATGGTCAAGAAGCCGTCGAAACCTGCATAGTGCAGAGCGGGGATGTAGGTGTCATAGTGGACACCGCCCTGTCCGAGCGGAACTTCCAGATAACCGTTGTGACCGACCGGGATACCGTCCTTTGCATGGGTGTGAACGATGTACTTGGAAAGAACATTTGCGGCAAACGCAGCGTCATCGTGAGAGCACATAACGAGGTTTGCGGGGTCGAGGTTGACACCGATGCCCTTGGAGTCGAGCTTGTCAAGGAAGTCCTTCAAGTAGATTGCCTTTTCGGGACCGGTTTCGATTGCGAAGGTAGCACCGATGGAAGCGGCATAGTCAGCGATGGACTTGCATGCTTCAAACATGGTGTTGTACTTGACGCAGGAGGTGTCTTCCGGGATCTTACCGATGTGCGTGGTAACGATGTTGCATTCGAGCTTCTTGGACAGATCGAGGATTCTCTTGAAGCGATCGACCTTTTCCTTGTTTGCATCGGGATCGTCATAACCGCCGATATCACCGCAGAGTGCGGAGAAGACCATGCCCTTGTCCTTGATGCGATCCAGATGATCCTTGACAACGTCATCGGGGAGGTCGTCAGAGACGTAGAACTGAACGCCGTCAATGCCGAGGGTAGCGGCAACTTCGAGATTTTCTGCGAATGTGGGACGGCGGAAACCGTTGATCATTGCACCGATTTTCATAATGGTAATTTCCTTTCTTGGTTGGGTTTATTTTGTTTGATGAAATCCTTATCAGGATCAGTTGCCCGAAAATGCTTCAGCCAGAATTTCCAGCTTCTTTTCTGCACCCTTGAGCGTCCTTTCAATTTGGGAAACATAATTCTTGGACTTACCGGTAATCAGCGTTCTGTACTGCAGACCGATGTTGTCCAGCGCATAGTTGTACGCATAGATGAAGTTGGTCATCAGAGAATCGTGGATCATGTCGATCATCTGCGCGGAGGTGTCGTCGCGGGTGTACTTAACCTTCAGTGCAGTCTCGTAATAGGTCGGCGTTACGGAGCGATAGGTTTCCGCGTTCAGCGCCTCCAGTGTCGCGCCGACGAGATCGAGGTTTTCGGAATTGCCGTTGACAGCGCCGATAAAGCCGCCGTCATACATCAGTGTACGGTAGGACTCCTGTTCTTCATCATACTTGGGACAGGGGAGAATACCGAAGTCACATTCCATGTCACGGATTTTTTCAACGGTACTGAAGGAACCGCTGCCAAAGAACAGCGTTTTTCCGGAGGAGAATGCTGCGATCACCTCTTCAGAACTGGTGCAGCCGGTAAACGTGCCGGGCTGCCAGAAGAAGTCAACGAGCTTATCGCAGAGCGTGACCGCGTCATCGGAGATCATCTGGAACTCGATGCCGCCGTCCGCGGTACGCTTGACGAATTCAATATCCGTGCCGTAGACGAAGGGGTCGGTCGATGCATAGGTTGCCCAGGAAACATAACCGAGCTGGTCATCGATATCGGTTGCGCCGTTGTTGTTTAAGTCGACGTAAACGGATTTTGCAAGCTCTGCCATGTAATCGATGGTCCATTTGCCGTCCAGAACGAGTTGATACAAATCGTTTGCGTCCTCATAATAATTGGCGTACAGCTCCTTGTTGAAGATCGCAACGCTTGCGAAACGGAGTGCGTGCAGGAAGAAATCGCCGACATAATAATAGTGCGTATCGCCGCCCAGCGACAATTCGTCCATGTATTCCTTCCACCACCACGGCTGGGTCAACTCGATATAATCCAGTTCTTCAACCGGGATGATACCGCCGTTGACAAGCAGCTTTGTCAGCCCCCACTGGTGACCGACATACAGATCATGGGTGCTGTCACCTGCGAGCAGGTATTTGGAGACTTCCACATCGATGTTGCTGCCTTCCACATCCGTGCGGACATCATAAATGAGATCGATGCCAAGGCGTTCTTCCACGGCAAGATTACGTGCAATGACAGCGTCTTCGACGATGTCACCGGTGGATTCCTCAACACCTGCGATAAACGGACCCTGATCACTCGGAGAAGCGACCATGGATGTGAAGGTACGACCGGTGTAGTCAAGATTATCAGGTAGATTGTCTTTGATCAGGGAACGGTCGTTGGGGTCAACGGTTTCCGCTGTCGTTTCAGCGGCACCGGTGGTATCGGCAGACGGCGTATCTGCGCTGCCGCCGCAGGAATTCATAATCGGAACTGTCATCAGCGCGGCAAGTAAAAACGCCGCTGTACGGAGAAGATTCTGTTTCATTTTGAAAACCTTTTGAGAATATTATGTTGGATTACAGAAAATCAGCCTTCGATACCGCGGAAGACGTCGAGAACCTTTTCAAGCTGCTTCAGACCCGCCTTTTCCTTGGACTTGAGCGCGGATGCGAAGTCGGTGTTCTTTTTGGTAACGAGGTCACGGTAGATCAGACCCATACCGTTGATGGCATAGTTGTATGCATAAATGAAGTTGGTCGTTGCGGATTCACGGATCATGTCGATCATCTGCGTGGACAGGTCGTCACGGGAGTACTTGACCTTCAGAGCGGTTTCGTACCATGCGGGCGTGACGGAGCGGTAGGTTTCTGCTGCGAATGCTTCCAGACATGCGCCGACCATATCGAGGTTTGCGGAAGAAGCGGAAATACAGCCGAGCAGGTTGGAGTCGTGGACGAGGTTCTTATATTCGGTCTGTTCTTCGTCGAACTTGGGATAAGGCAGGAAGCCGAAGTCGTCCTTCATATCGCGCAGATTCTTTGCGGAGCCGAGGTTGGAGTTGCCGAGGAACATCATACGGCCTTCGATGAAGACGGTTTCCTTGGGCGCGTCGCCGTCGAAGTTGAAGTAGCTGCCTTCCTGATAGAAGAAGTTGACCAGCTTTTCTGCAAGCTTGACTGCATCGTCGCTCATCATCTGCAGCTCGATAAAGCCTTCTGCATCACGGGTGGTGAATTCGATGTCGGAGCCGTAAACGAACGGGTCGGAGGAGGACATGGTCAGATAGGTACCGAAGCCGAGCTGGTCGTCTGCATCGGAAACACCGTTGTTGTTGAGGTCGACGTAAACTGCCTTGGAGATTTCAGCCATGCGGTCCATCGTCCACTTGCCGTCGAGAACTTCTCTGTACAGCTCATCGGCATCATCGTAGTAGTCTGCGTACAGCTTCTTGTTGAAGAAGACGGCACGGGTCCAGAACAGAGCATCCATGAAGAAGTCACCGGACAGATAGAAACGGTAGTCGGAGCCGACGGAGAGCTCGTCCATGAAGTTGTTGTTCCACCACGGCTGGGAGAAGTCGATGTATTCGAGATCATATGCGTTGATGAAGACGTTTTCGGTAACGAGCTGGGTGACACCTGCCTGTGCGCCCATGAACAGGTCATAGGTTGTGTCGCCTGCCATAACGAGCTTCTGGATCTCGCCGCCGATATCCTTCCAGCCATAGTCATAGGAGTCGGACTGGAAGACAATGTTCAGACGTTCCTGAACGGAAAGGTTACGGCGGTAAACCGCGTCTTCGACAACTTCACCGGTTTCCTCACCGAGACCTGCGAAGAATTCTTCGTTTCTCTTGGTGGAGGAGCAGTAAACACCGAAGGTTCTGCCGCCGAAGTCAAGTCCGTCGGGCAGGGAGTCCTTGGTCAGAGAGCGGTCATTGGGGTCGAGGGTTTCAACCTCGGTCTGTGCTTCTGTGACGGGTGTTGTGTCGGTCGTGCCTGCGGTATCGCCGCCGCAGGATGCGAAGGACGGAACGACCATCAGTGCTGCGAGCATAAAGGAGGCGCAGCGGATCATTTGCTTTTTCATGATACATATCCTCTTTCTTTGTGTTTTTTAACGGAGCATAAAATACTGATTACAGTATATCAGAAATATTCGTTTTTTGCAATAGGAATGTAAAAATTTTACCGTACAAAAAACAATTTTTCGGATAAAATAACGGTATTGCAGCGGAAACTCCAAAAGCAATACCGTTTCATTGATTGTATTTTGTTTTGGGAATCAGCAGCAGCGCAGAAGATCACCGCCGCAGCATTCGCACAGACAGTCCGCACAGATCAGTCCCTGACACAGATCACAGGTGGAGCATCCGCCGATGTTTGTATAGGTTTTTCCGTACTGTCCTGCCGAGGTGCGCATATTTTGCAGTGCCGCCTGGTATTCCGCATTGGCAGGATCCATATAGCATGCAATTTCAAAATATTTCTGCGCATCGTGATACCAGCCGCGCTGCAGCAGGGTACAGCCCTTGAGATAGTTCCATTCCGCACCGCGTTCTCCCGCAGGAATACTGTCGAGCAGAATACCCGCCTCGGAAAACCGTCCGGAATTGATCAGAATACGGATGCGGTTCAAGGTCGGTGCGGAGGCGCCGCTTCCCGCATAGGAGGAGCCTGCGGTGCCGCCGGGGTTGTACTGATAGCCGCCCTGTGAAGAGCCGGTACTGCCCTTGTTTGCCCGCTCGCGCTGGATGGTATCGTAGGCTTCGTTGATTTCTTTCATCTTTTCACCGGCAAGATCGGCAAGATCGGAACCGGCGTAATTGTCGGGATGATATTTGCGAGCGAGGGCGCGGTATGCTTTTTTGATGTCATCGTCTGCGGCGTCACGGGAGACACCGAGTACCTTATACGGATCGGTCATGGATGGTTGATTCCTCTGATTTCTATGGTTTTTTATGATTTGGGCGAATCATCTGCAAGGGAGGGATCTTTCTTGGAAAGTGCCTGTCCCGGATGATCGAGAATTTGTTTTGTGATATGCGGAATACCGAGGGTCAGGAGATTGTCAATGCACGACCACGCGGGATGCATCTCACAGCCGTCAGCAAGCAGAAGCGCGTGATACGCAGATCGGCAGGAGAGCAGAACCGTGTTTTCAATCCGTTCTCTGTGCGTCTTCAGATAATCGATGACGGAAATGCCGTCGGATTTTGCCTGCATGACAAACGGATTGTATGCGCCGGATACTTCATCCTTCGGTGCGTCGTCCGCAGCATCGAGCAGATAAATACATCGACCGACAGCAGTCCCGACAGTTTCTGCGATACGGCGGTTTGTCTCGGTCAGCCCGTGGGCAAACATGATGCCGAGCAGATGTCCGAACGGTTCTGCCGCGGCATCGGGAGACATTTCGCCGGATTGTTCCAGCGTTGAAAGGGCAGTAAGGTCGGCATGCATGGTTTCGTCCAGCGGCAGAAGCGCGGGGTCAAGCCGCAGAGCTTTTTTTCGCATGGAGGAAGTCGGTACGGAAAGGATGCGGTAGGCAAACCGTTTGATGCCGTGCTCATCCGCAATGTTGTCAAGCACACCGTAATGTGTCAGCAGTGCGGCGGTGTGCGCGGTATACCGCAGAGCATCGCAGTCGGCAAGCATGGTCTTTTTATGCAGAGGATTTGCAAGACAGCGCATCGGTCGAAGCGTGCCCGTTTCTCCGCTCAGCAGCATCCGTACCATGACGAGCAGGACAAAATCATACCGCAGCGTCATGGACAGAAGCGGGGAGACATTCTTTTCCATGCTTTTGCAGACACCGCAGTAGACCGCGCGGTAATAGGCGTATTCCTTTACCCGCAGCTCGGCGGTGAGCGGACGGAGATATCCGAACATGGTGTCAAACCTCCCGGTAAAATCCTTATGATATTATATTTTACCACGCAGGCATAGAGAGGATAGAAATAGGGTTTGAATTTTTTGTAAATTCTTTTCCTCGAAATGCAGAATTTTGTACGGGTTTCTATCAAAATCCCTTGACCGCACGTTGCCGCTGTGTTATAATGAAGAAAAAATAAAACGAAATCGAGGTAGAATTCTATGCTGAATACCAAAGCAACCTATCCGTGGTGGATTACGGAGCCGGACGACATCGCCGCCATTCTTGCCTCCTGCAAGCGCGGTACGGTTCACACGCTGTGCAAATCCGCCGGCGGATATGAAATCCCCTATATCACCTACGGCGAAAAGGAAGACTACAACAGACAGGCAAACTATTCCTCTTCCTGCGGCGCACGTCATCCGAAGTATTACGCCGACCGTGAGGGCAAGCGCAAGACGATCATGATCATCGGCGCCACGCACGGACAGGAGACGGAGGGGGTCTGTGGTATTGCCAATCTGCTGACGCTCCTGGAAACAGGTGTTGACCTGCGCGGAGAAGCCGTTCCGATGATCACCGATGCGTTTGATGCGCTGAATCCGCGTCTGATCATCGTTCCGATCTATAATATGGACGGCCGCCGCCGCTGTCCCGCCGATTCCATGCTCGGTGAGCCGCACGATGCCGACGGTTACGGTCTGCGCTATTACGGACAGGGGACCTGGAAGGACGGGTCACTCTGCGGCTGGCCCCAGTGCAAGATGATCCATCCGATCAAGGAAGCCGCAGGCTATCTCGGCGCGTACTACAACGACGACGGCATCAATCTGATGCACGACAACTTCTTTGCACCGATGGCAGAGGAAACGCGCGCGCTGATGAAGCTGATCGATGAAGAAGCACCCGAATGTGTCATCGGTCTGCACGGCGGTTCCAACTCCATCAATGAACTTTTGCAGCCCGATTATGTTCCGCAGTATACCAAAGAAGGCGTGTTCAACCTTGCCACCGCGACAGCAGCACTGGAAAGCAGTTTCGGTTATAAGACCCGTGTCAATCCGGTCAAGGAAAATAATCCCGGATTCCCACCGCCCTCGTTCAATCTGACCTCCGCCATTCACCACATCTGCGGTGCGGTCTCGTCGACCTATGAATCCAATGAAGGTCTGTGTGAGGCGAACGGTTTCGGCGCGGAGGAGATTCTGATCCGTCATTACTGCCTGTTTGCGGCACTGTTCAACTGCGGCTGGGAAGCGAAATAAATCTATGATTCTGCATCCGGGATATTTTCCTGCGATGCAGAATTTTTTTATTAAATTATGACGGATGTCACAAAATCTGCATTTTTTGCGTCTCATGGGTGAAGATCTTCAAAATATATCAAAGGAGATGAAAATATGTTCAATGCACAAGCCTTACTCATGGGAGATGAAGCGGCGCTGGAGGCTGCCATTGATGCACTGTCACCGGAATTGTATCGATATGCCGTGGGCATTTTATTATCCGGAGCAGATGCAGAGGATGCCGTGCAAAATGCTTTTGTGTCATTCTGGAAGCATCGGTCCTCAGTGCGTGATCCGGAAGCGATCAGGGCTTATCTGTATCGGTGTACTTATCATGCAAGTGTCGATATCATACGACGTAACCGTCTGTTTCTGCCGCTTCCACAGCAGCAGGAAACCAATATCCTATCAGATATCATGTGTGATGCACTATCTCACCTATCGGCGGCAGAACGTGCTATCGTGTATGAACGTGCTGTGATGGATACCCCCTACGCCGAACTTGCAGAACGTCTTGGTTTACGCGAGGATAATGTGCGTAAGAAATATGAACGGGTAAAAAAGAAGTTGGCAAAGCACTTGGCCCATACAAAGAAAGGAGATTTTTCATGAATCTGCATGAATTTGAACAACAGCTGCGAGACGAATCCC
>JAFYTT010000235.1 GCA_017558715.1 Clostridia bacterium
AGCATAAGATTTACACACGCAATGACCAGAAAAAGGAGCCTCTGACTCCTGCCGCAAGAGCGCTTGTCAAGAGGGCGATCACAGCGGCGCTTGCATATGAACAGTTTGAGGGTGCGGCGGAGGTTTCTGTCACGTTTGTTGACAACGAAGCCATTCGGGAACTGAACCGTGACTACCGCGGCAAGGATGCGCCGACCGATGTCCTGTCGTTCCCGCTTTATGAGGACGACGAGGACTTTGATGATGGTTTTGTACTTCCTCCCGATATGGAAGAAGACGAAGAGGAAGCACCGACTGCCATCGGCGATATCGTCATCTCCGTGGAACGTGCAAAAGCGCAGGCGGAGGAATACGGACATTCCTTTGACCGTGAGCTTGCGTTCCTTGCCGTACATTCCACACTCCACCTGCTCGGCTATGACCATGAGCGCTCGGAGGATGAGGACAAAGAACAGCGCCGCCGTCAGGAAGAAATTCTTGCATCCATCGGACAGGTAAGATAACAGAAACGACTGAATAAAGGACAAAAGAACAGACTATGAAAAAAACAGGATTTATTGCCATTGTCGGCAAACCCAACGTCGGCAAATCGACCCTTCTCAACACCATGCTCGGCGAAAAAATCGCCATTGTTTCCGATAAGCCCCAGACAACGCGCAACCGTGTCACGGGTATTCTGACAAAGGATGATACCCAGTATGTCTTTATGGATACGCCCGGTATGCACAACCCCAAGAACAAGCTCGGCGACTTCATGATGCGTGCGGCAAACGATACGCTGACCGATGTCGATGTCGTGCTTTACGTCGTTGAGGCGGACAAGCATATCAGCCCGACCGAGGAGGCATTGATGGACAAGCTGTCCCGCGGCTCCATTCCCTCCATTCTGATCATCAACAAGATTGACGCGGCGAACGGCGAAAAGGTCGGCGAGACGATCAAGCGCTTCTCCGAGCGTCACAACTTCAATGCCGTCATTCCCGTATCCGCGCTCAAGGACAAGGGCATTGAAATCATCTTTGAAGAGCTGCAGCCGTTCATGAACGAATGTGACGACTGGTTCTTCCCGGATGATATCATCACCGACCAGCCCGAGCGTCAGATTGCGGCAGAGGTCATCCGCGAAAAGATTCTGCGCCTGACCAATGACGAAATCCCGCACGGCACTGCCGTTGTCATCGAAGCCTTTGAGGAAAAGAAGGATCTGATTTCCATCCGCGCCGAAATCTTCTGTGAGCGCGAATCGCATAAGGGAATTCTGATCGGTAAGCACGGCGTCACCTTGAAGAAGATCGGTACGTATGCGCGCGAAGACCTGGAAGCGTTCCTTGGCGTAAAGGTTTATTTGAACCTGTGGGTCAAGGTCAAGGAAAACTGGCGTGACAATGCCGTGCAGGTTGCCAACTTCGGCTTCATTGATGAATAAACCGTCACCTGTATTCAATACACGCGGCGTTGTTCTGCGTGCCACCGATGTCGGGGAACGGGACAGGATGCTGACGGTACTGTCTGCAGAATACGGCAAGCTGTCCGTGTTCGCGCGCGGCGTACGCAAGATCACATCGGGATCGCTTCCCGCATCCCAGCTGTTTGCCTACGCCGATTTTACGCTGCGGCGCGGTGCTCAGTATTGCTTTCTGAATGAATCGACCATCAAGGAGACGTTTCTCTCCATTTCCTCCACCATTGAGGGTGCGGCGCTGGCTTCGTATCTCTGTGAGATTGCAGATGAGCTTTCTCTTGAGGACGAGCCGTCGTCGGAGATGCTGCAGCTGATGCTCAACACCTTATGGGTGATCGCGGCGGGCAGCCGTCCTCTGTATCTGGTCAAAGGCGCGTTTGAGATGCGTGCCGCGGCGATTGCGGGTTTTCTTCCGGATGTCGAGGGCTGCGCCGGATGCGGATGCGAGGAGATCGGGGAAGTCGGGATGCTCGATATCATGAACGGCAGACTGATTTGCGGTGACTGCTACGATAAGCTCTATCGGGAACGGCTGGAATGGGCTTCTGCCTATCTGCCAAAGGATGCGTCCCTGACAGATGAATACGGACAGGCGATTCTGTTCCGCAGACTGACTCCGTCGGTTTTGCAGGCGATCCGTTACATTCTCTATACCGACCCCAAGCGGCAGTTTTCGTTCAGCGTTGATGCGGAGGATATTCCTCTGTTCCGCGATGCGTGTGAGACGTATCTTCTGCACCATATCGGACACGGCTACAAAACGCTGTCGTTTTACAAATCTTTGGAACATTTATAACACTGACATATAAGGACATATTATGGCAAATTTTGAAAAAGCAATCAGAACCCTTGAGTTTGACAGGGTACTGGAGCAGCTTGCCGCCGCAGCACAGACGGACGGTGCAAAGGAGAAGGCGATGCGCATCATGCCGCAGACCTCCCTTGTGCGCATCCGCAAGCTGCAGGCGCAGACCTCCGACGCACGAAAGCTTATGGGTGTCAAGGGGACGCCTCCCTTCGGCGGTGTCACCGATATCACGGGACATGTCGACCGCGCAGAAAAGGGTGCATCGCTGTCTCCTGCCGAGCTTCTGCGCGTGGCAAATGTTCTGCGCGTGGCGAGAATGCTCGATGATTATATCAATACCGACAAGCGGTTTGAAACGTCGCTGGACGAGGTGTTTGACCGTCTGACCTCCAACCGCTATCTGGAGGACCGCATTACCAAATCGATTCTTGCAGAAGACCTGATCGCGGACGAAGCCAGCCCGGAGCTTGCCGAAATCCGCCGCAAGATCCGAAATGCAAACAGCAAAATCAAAGAAAATCTGCAGAAATACACCTCGGGACAGACATTTTCCAAGTATTTGCAGGAAAACATCGTCACACAGAGAAACGGGCGTTATGTCGTTCCCGTCAAGGCGGAATACCGCAACGAGGTCAAGGGTCTGATCCACGATTCCTCCGCATCTGGCGCGACACTGTTTATCGAACCGCTGTCCGTTGTCGAGGCAAACAATGAGCTTCGCTTCCTTGAAAATCAGGAAAAGAAGGAAATTGAGCGTATTTTGTCGGTGCTGTCCGGCATGGTTGCAGACTGCGCGTCGGCACTCTCGCTTGACTATCACAACATTACCGAGCTTGCGTTTATCTTTGCAAAGGCAGAGCTTTCCTATCGCATGAATGCCTCCGAGCCGCAGCTCAATGAGGATGGTGTCGTCGATTTGAAGCGTGCGCGCCATCCCTTGCTTGACCCGAAGAAGGTTGTACCGATTGATATCCGTCTGGGCGGCGATTTCGATACGCTTGTCATCACCGGTCCCAATACCGGCGGTAAAACGGTTTCGCTCAAGACCCTCGGTCTGTTTGCGCTGATGGCACAGTCGGGTCTTCACATCCCGACCTCCGGCGAATCGACTGTCTGCATTTTTGACAAGATCTTTGCCGATATCGGTGACGAGCAGTCCATTGAGCAGTCGCTGTCGACGTTCTCGGCACACATGACGAACATTGTCTCCATCCTCGATGATATCACGCCCGAGTCGCTTGTGCTGTTCGACGAGCTTGGAGCCGGTACCGACCCCGTTGAAGGTGCGGCGCTGGCTGTTTCGGTGCTCGAGCATGTCCGCGAAATCGGTGCAAGATGTGCCGCAACGACGCACTATGCCGAACTGAAAGCATTTGCGCTCGACACGCCAGGTGTCTGCAACGCTTCCTGTGAGTTCGACGTCGGAACGCTCCGTCCGACCTACCGTCTGATCATCGGTACGCCCGGTAAATCCAATGCGTTTGCCATTTCCGAAAAGCTCGGTCTTCCGCATGCGATCATCGACCGTGCCAATGCGCTCGTTTCCTCTGAAAACAAACGGTTTGAAACGGTCATCGAACAGCTCGAGGTCAACCGTATGGAGATGGAAAAGAACGCCGACGAAACGGCACGTCTCCGCCGCGAATACGAAGCCATGCGCGAAAAAGCCGATGCGGAAATTGCGCATATGCGTGAGACTGCTGAAAAAGAGCTGGAAAAGGCACGTGCGCAGGCGGCAAACATCGTAGCGTCCGCCAAGGCATCCTCCGAATACATCTTTGAGCAGATTGAGGAACTGAAACGCAAAAAGGACAGCGAAAATCTGGCAAGAGAGCTTGATGAAGCACGCCGTGCGATTCGTGTCAATTTGAAGGAATCTGATGCGTTCATCGATCCGATCATCAAGCGCGACACCGAGGGCTATACGCTGCCGCGTCCCTTGAAGGTCGGCGATCAGGTCATTCTCGTCAACCTTGACATGCAGGG
>JAFYTT010000236.1 GCA_017558715.1 Clostridia bacterium
AGGAAATCAATGCCATCGGTGCATGCCGTATCTGCGTTGTTGAAGCAACCGGCGCACGCGGTCTCGTTCCCGCATGTGTTTACCCTGTCACCGAAGGTATGGAAATTCAGACCAACACCGCAAAGATTCAGGAAGCGCGCAAGATGACGCTCGAACTGATTCTTTCCACTCACGACAAGAAGTGCCTTTCCTGCCCGCGTTCCACCAACTGCGAACTGCAGAAGCTCTGCAACGACTACGGTGTCACCGCATCCCAGTTCGAAGGCTTCAAGCCGGAATTCGCAATCGACGATTCCGCTCCTCACCTTGTCCGTGACAACAACAAGTGTATCCTCTGCCGCCGCTGTATCGCTGTTTGTAACCAGCAGTTCGTCGGTATCCTCGGTGCAAACGACCGTGGTATCGATACCAATGTCGGCCAGGCATTCAAGCTGAACCTCAACGATACTCCCTGTATCTCCTGCGGTCAGTGTACCGTCGTTTGCCCGACCGGCGCACTCACCGAAAAGGACGACACCGAACAGGTTTGGGCAGCTCTCGCTGATTCCTCCAAGCATGTCGTCATGATGACCGCTCCCGCTGTCCGTGCAGCACTCGGTGAAGAATTCGGCATGCCGATCGGTACCGGTGTTGAAGGCAAGATGGTTGCATCTCTCCGCCGCCTCGGCGCAGACAAGGTCTTCGATATCGACTTCGGTGCTGACGTTACCATCGTTGAAGAAGCTACCGAACTTCTCAACCGCGTTAAGAACGGCGGTGTTCTCCCGATGATCACCTCTTGCTCTCCCGGTTGGGTCCGTTTCTGCGAACAGTACTATTCGAACGAAATCGATCATCTGTCCTCCTGCAAGTCCCCGATGCAGATGACCGGTGCGCTCATCAAGACCTGGTACGCAGAAAAGGAAGGCATCGACCCCAAGGACATCTACGTCGTTGCTGTCATGCCCTGTACTGCTAAGAAGTACGAAATCAAGCGCGATGATCAGGATGCTGCAGGCGTTCCGGACGTTGATGTTTCCATCACCACCCGTGAGCTTGCGCGCATGATCAAGCGTCAGGGTCTGAACTTCGTCAACCTGCCCGATGAAGAATTTGACAATCCGCTCGGTGAAGATACCGGCGCAGCTGTCATCTTCGGTACCACCGGCGGCGTTATGGAAGCAGCACTCAGAACCGCTAACGACTGGCTCACCGGCAACGATAACACTGAAATCGTTTACGAAGCTGTCCGCGGCAACAAGGCACTCAAGGAAGCTACCCTTGAGATCGCAGGTATGACCATCAAGGTCGCAGTTGCATCCGGCACCAAGGCTGCAAACGAAGTTATGGAAAAGATCGCTTCCGGCGAAGCTGACTGGACCTTCGTTGAAATCATGGGCTGCCCCGGCGGCTGTGTCACCGGTGGCGGTCAGCCGATCCACCCGCAGTATGTCCGTGATACCGTTGATATCCACGGTCTGCGTGCAAAGGTCCTCTACGATCAGGACGAGGCTGCTGTTCTCCGCAAGTCTCATGAATCTCCTGTTGTCAAGGCTCTGTACGAAGAATACTACAAGGATGGTTATGGCTGCCATAAGGCTCACCACGACCTCCACACCACCTACAAGGCTGGCAAGAAGTTCTAATTCTAATGATACTCAGAAATCCCGTCTCATTGAGGCGGGATTTTTTTCATTATATATTGACAAATCTGTCGCTTTGCTGTAAACTAATGGTAACCAAAAAGACAAAGGAGATTTCAGATGAACAAGTATAATCCCCCCTATCTTGGCGCCGCTTACTATCCCGAGGATTGGCCCGAATCCGAAATGGCTTATGACATCAAGATGATGAAGGAAGCGGGCATTACCGTTGCCCGCATCGGTGAATTTGCGTGGAAAAAGATGGAACCGCTTCCCGGACAGTACGATTTCACATGGCTGCACCGCGTCGTCGATGCGCTGGCGGAAAACGGCATCGCAACCGTCATGGGTACGCCGACCGCAACACCGCCGAAGTGGCTTTCCAACCTCTATCCCGATGTTATGTCCGTCAACGCACAGGGCATTCCCGCATCCCACGGCGGCAGACGTCACTGCTGTTCCAACAATGCCCATTACCGTGACTATTCCGCGCGCATTGTTGAAGCGATGGCAAAAGAATTCGGAAATGACGAAAACATCATCGGATGGCAGATTGACAACGAGATCTATTCGTGGGACGGCTGCTGCTGCCCAAGCTGTCTCGGCGGTTTCCGCGAATATCTGCGCGTGAAATACGGAACAATCGATGCCCTCAACGCAGCATGGAACCTCAACCTGTTCAGCCAAGCTTATGAGGACTTTTCAGAGATTCCCGCACCGATCAATGCATGGCACAATCCGCATCTGAAGCTCGAATGGCACAATTTCTCCAATAACAGTCACATCGACTATGTTCATATGCAGGCGGAAATCCTGCACAAATACGTCACAACCGGCGCACCGATCGGCACCGATACGATGCCCTTCAACGGCATGAATTACCGCCGTCTCAACGAAAAGCTCGATATCGTCCAGTTCAATCACTACAACGAAATCCACAATGAATGGGAATGCTGCCTGTGGTTTGACTATCTGCGCGGCATGCGTGAGCATCCCTTCTGGAACACCGAAACACAGACCTGCTGGAACGGCTCTACCGACATCGGTCAGTCGATCAAGCCCGACGGATGGTGCCGCGTCAACTCGTTCCTCCCTGTCGCACTCGGCGGTGAAGCAAATATGTACTGGATCTGGCGCACGCATTGGGCAGGTCATGAACTGTCACACGGTTCTGTTCTTGACGCATCCGGCAGAACGATGATGTCGTTCGGAGAGGTACAGGATACCTCCAAGCTGCTTGCAGACAACGCCGAATTCCTGAACAACACCCGTGTCTCCTCCGAGGTCGCGATGCACTACACTTCCCTGAACTGGAATATGCACCTGACCCAGACCATGGTTGCAGGTGCCGGCAATGACCGTATTCCGCCGTTCTACAAGGCGCTGTCCGACTGCGGTGTCCGTGTCGATGTCATTGATGCCGAGGAACCGCTGGACAAGTACAAGGTACTCGTTTCTCCGCTGATGATGACGCTCGAAGAAGGCGATCTGCCCGCGCGTGTCACGGAATGGGTCAAAAATGGCGGTGTCTGGATTGTAGGACCGTTGTCCGATATCCGTACCGACATCGGCGCACGCTACCGTGACCGCCCGTTCGGCATTTTAGAGGAGCTGACGGGAGCGCAGTGGCTCTACGGTATCCCCGACAGAGAAAACCGCGTCACAGGTTCCTTTGCAGACGGTACACCGCTTGGAAGCTCGCTGTGGTATGACATTTACGACGCCGACGATTGTGATACCATTGCACGCGTCGCTGGAGGTCATTCCTCCATTGACGGAAAGGCTTGTATCGTCCGCCGCAAGGTTGGCAAAGGACAGGTCATCCTGCTCGGCACGTTCCCCGATTACAACGCACTCAAGACCATTTTCACCGCAGCGCTCAATGATGCCGGTGTCGAAAACGGCCGAGCAG
>JAFYTT010000237.1 GCA_017558715.1 Clostridia bacterium
GATACCACAGATTTTCGCTATTGTCAATGTACAACCTCGCCGTTGCAGGTGTTCAGTTACAGCGGCACGGGTGTTCAACTCACGCGGCGAGACTGTTCAGTTTGTAACGGTCAGGGTGTTCAACGGAAGCGGAATATTCAAATGCGTTTGACGCAGAAAACAATGCAGAAAAATCTGCTTTTTGCGTAATTTTTCAGTTTACAAAGGAATACCGTCACAAAACTGTCACAATGCTGCGGTATACTATATAAAATGGCAAAACTGTTTCTGTCGGATGCAGTCCGGAACCTCGGTTTTGCCGACAAAGCAAAAAATCGGGTACGGTATCGGATTCCGTGTGGATCGGTATCGGCTCAATGGGAGGACAATACCTTGATTGAAGTAAAAAATCTGACAAAACGGTATGGCGACAATCTTGCGGTCAATGACCTGAGCTTCACCGTTGAAAAAGGAAAAATCTACGGATTCCTCGGTCCAAACGGCGCGGGTAAATCCACAACGATGAATATCATCACCGGCTGTCTCGCCGCTACCTCCGGTACGGTCATCATCAACGGTCATGATATCTTTGAAGAACCCGTGGAAGCAAAGAAGTGCATTGGTTATCTGCCTGAGCTTCCGCCTCTGTACATGGATATGACACCGCATGAATATCTAACGTTCGTCGCACAGGCAAAGGGCATTGACCGTGCAGACCGCGAATATCAGATCAATTATGCGATGGAAAAGACCCAGATTACAGGCGTACAGAACCGTCTGATCAAGAATCTGTCAAAGGGTTACAAGCAGCGTGTCGGTATCGCACAGGCAATGCTCGGTGAACCCGAAATCATCATCCTCGACGAACCGACCGTCGGTCTTGACCCGATCCAGATCATCGAAATCCGTGATCTGATCCGCTCGCTTGCGGAAGATCATACCGTTATTCTGTCCAGCCATATTCTGACCGAAGTTGCGGCAGTCTGTAACTATGTCATGATCATTGCGCACGGCCGACTGATCGCGTCCGATACGATTGAAAATCTGTCGACCTACCTTGTCGGTTCCAACATTCTCCATATGACCGTCAAGGGCGACATCAACCGCATCCGTATGGCGATCAACACCCTTGCAAATCACGCAAAGACCATTGCATACGAAGAAAACCATGAGGAAGCAGAGAGCGTTTACAACGTCGATATCGAAACCGACCGTACCGCCGACCTGCGTGAGCTTGCGTTCAATACCTTTGTTGAGGAGCATTGCGTCATTCTGAAGATGGTCACGGAAGCCATCGGCCTGGAAGATGTCTTCTTGAAGCTGACCACCGAAGACGACGAAGAATATGCCATCGCTCAGGAAGAAGCGGAAATCGAAGCGCGTGAAAATGCATTCGCGGCTGACAAAATCGACGACGATGACGATGATGACGACGATCATGACCGCGATGACGATGATGACGACGAGAGCGACGGCGAATACAAGCCGATGTTTTCGTGACGGAAAGGATGTGAGCGATACTCATGTTTGCAATTTATAAAAAAGAACTGAAAAACTACTTTATCAACATGACAGGCTACATCTTCATCGGCTTTATGTTGGCGGTTACCGGTATCTTCACCACGCTGATCAACCTGATCTCTACCTACCCGTCTTTTGAAAATGTCCTGTCCAATATCACGATTGTATTCCTTCTGATTATCCCGATTCTGACGATGCGCTCGGTTGCGGAAGAACGTCACTCCAAGACGGACCAGCTTCTGTACTCTCTGCCTGTCAGTGTCACGCAGATCGTGCTGGCAAAGTACCTTGCCATGTTTACCGTATTTCTGATTCCCGTCGGCATCATCGGACTGTATCCTCTGATTCTGTCCATTTTCGGTACGGTCTATCTCGGTACTGCTTACGGTGCGCTGCTTGGCTTTACGCTGCTCGGCGGTGCGCTGATCGCGGTCGGTATGTTCATGAGCTCCCTGACCGAAAGCCAGGTCATTGCGGCTGTCACCTCCTTCGGTGTCATTTTCGCGATGTATCTGATGAGCGCAATCGCATCTCTGATTCCCGCAGGTGCGATGGCATCTCTGGTTGCCTTTGCTGTTGTTGTGCTGATCTTTGCCGGCGTTGTTTACTCGCTGACCAAGAACTCCACCGTTGCGGGCATTACGGCAGCGGCTGGTGCGTTTATCCTTGCCGGTATCTATTTCATCAACTCCTCCATTTTTGACGGCTTGTTTGCCAATGTCCTCAACTGGCTGTCTGTCTTTGACCGTTTCTCGACGTTCACCACAGGTCTGTTTGACCTCACGAGCGTTGTTTACTACGTTTCCCTGATCATCCTGTTCGTCTTCGGTACGGTACAGTCGGTCGAGAAGCGCCGTTGGTCCTGATATGCATACAGAAAGGACGGTACTCAAACCATTATGAGCAACAATACCAAGCAGAATAACCTCAAGACGACAAAAATGGGTGCGTACAGCGCGTTTCTGACGCTCGTTGTCATCGCATTTGTCATTGTCGTGAATCTGATGGTAGGCGAGCTTCCTACCACCGTAACCAAATTCGATACCAGCTCGCTGAAGCTGTATACGCTGACCAATTCCACGATTGACATTGTGGAAGGTCTGACGGAAGATGTGACGATGTACTATATTGCACAGAACGGCACGGAGGACATTAACATTGAGGAAATGCTGAACCGTTATTCCTCCTATTCCAACCGCATTAAGGTTCGTAAGATCGACCCGACCTCCAATCCCGGCTTTTCCGAAAAGTATACCGACGATCTGTCCAACAACTCCGTTATCGTCGAAAGCGCAAAGCGTTCCTCTGTTGTTACCAATGAGGAAATCTACACCAAGCAGTATACCGAAGAAGATATTTACAATTACTATATGACCGGTATGGAGCCTTCCGGTACGACCTATTTCAACGGGGAAGGCGCGCTGACAACGGCGATTGACTATGTCACGGCAGAAGACCTGCCCGTTTTGTATATCGTCACCGGTCACGGTGAGGCAATTGTTTCCGAAACGGTGCTTGCCGATGCAAAGGCAGAAAACATCCTGACCGAGGAGCTGGCACTGCTGACTGTTACCGAAATTCCCGCAGATGCAGGTGCTGTCATGATCAATGCACCGACCTCTGATATTTCCGAGACGGAGCGCGACGTGCTTCTGACATATCTTGATCTCGGCGGTAAAATGATTCTTGTCACCGACTACGAATCCTTCTCTGATGCCAAGATGCCCAACCTTGCCGCTGTTGCAAAGGCGTGGGGTCTGCAGGCGCAGTCCGGTCTTCTGATGGAAGGCAATGCAAACAACTTTATGCAGTATCCCTTCTATCTGCTGCCCAATGTCAATGCAGAGTCCGACGTTGCGATGAATCTGAACTCCACAAACATTACGACGATTCTGCCGTTTGCACACGGTATTTCCAAGGTTGCTGAAACCGATAAGTTTGTCGAAGGCGTTCTGACCACTTCTGCCGATGCGTTTGTCATCGCTGATCTGGAAGCGCGCATCAATGAATTTGTCGATTCCGAAACACCGGAAAAGGCATACGAAAAGCAGGACGGCGACGCCGCAGGTACCTTCTTTGTCGCGGCAAGTGCGGAAGATACCACCACGGGCGGTAAGCTTCTGTGGGTTTCCTCTTCGTTCTTCATTTCAGATGAGTTCTATTCCTACAACGGTGAGCTGTTCATGTCCGCGCTGACCATGCTGTGCGAAAAGTCCTCTTCGATCTCCATTCTCGGTAAGGCAATGCAGATTCAGTCGCTGGCGGTTTCCTCTGCAGCGGTAGCATTCTGGGGTGCCGTTCTGATCCTGCTCCTGCCCGTCGGCACGGTCGTCCTCGGTCTTGCCATCTGGAACAGAAGAAGAAAGAGATAAATTAAAATTAAAGGTAAAGATCCATGAAGCAAAACAAACGCATGCAAACCATGGTCATCATGCTCTGCGCCGTTGTCGGTATCTTCATTATCTACAAGATGGCGGCGTCCATGAATGACGCAAAAGAACGCAAGGAAGCAGCAGAACTGGCAGCACAGCAGTCTGAGCTGATGATTGCGGAATACGATTACCGTGACGCGGTTGCGCTGTCCTATACCAAGCGCGGCGGTGAAACAGTCTCCGTGGAGATTCAGAACAGCCGCTGGGTATATGCGGAAGACCCGACACTGCCGCTCAATCAGACGACGGTTGCTTATATGGCAAATGCACTCGCATCGATGGGCGCACAGTCTGTCGTCAATCTGGAGGGCGCGGATATCGCATCCTTCGGACTGGACGATCCCACATGGACGTTCACGGTTGCCTATGAAGATAAAGATGTTCCCAGAAATGAGCATACTTATGTAATGGGCAATTACAATGAATTCGGAAAAGGCTATTATTTTCAGGAAGTCGGTGTGGATAAGGTCTATATCGTAGTTGAGGGTCTGACACAGTTCTTTGAATATGAACTGCACGAAATTGTCGATGCAGGTACGTTCCCTGTCCTGTCGAGTGAAAAGTTTGAATCTGTCGACATCACGGTCGGCGACGAAACCCGTCATCTGAGCGGCGATGATATCGCAAGTGCGTTCATCACGATCAGCGATCTGCTCGTTCCCGCAAATTACGCAGACCATCATATCAATGATGCTACCCTGCAGAAGTACGGTCTTGCAGATCCCGAAACGACTGTCTCCTTCAATTATAAGGAAACCGTTACCGTACAGGATACGGCAGGTGCATCCAGCTCGTCTACCATCGAGCAGATCCGCGGCTTTAAGATTCACCTCGGTGATGCTTTTGAAATGGACGGTAAGTCCTATACCGCATATTTGGCTGACGGCTATACGTTTATTTACTATATGCCGACCTCGGCTGCCGAATCGATCATGACCCATTTTGCGGCTGATCTGGCGGCGGAAACAGAAGAATAATCGATGCCAAAAGAAACAGCGAACAGAACGTGAACGTACGCATCTGTTCGCTGTATTTTTTGTTTATCAGGGTTTCCAGTACCGCTCCACACATTCTTTTGCAATCTCAACATACCGTCTGCCGCGGTCAGCATCGCCGAACAGCGTCAGAACCTCGCGCTGTGCGATTTCAAACAGACATCCGCTTGCCGCTTCACAGACACCGCGGAAGTAGCTGCGCAGGGCGTCTTCATCCAGCGGTCCGGGATGGGTAACCAGTTCCGCGCGCGGCTTGCTGTAGTATACCACGTTTGTGCCGCGCAGGTATTCGCCTATCTGCGGTTCACAGTTGAAAGGAGAGACGGAGAGCCTGCGCAGGTTCGTCCACTTGGATAGATAGTCCTCCCAGATCGCATCCACGCGCTCACAGCAGCCGTAAGAAAGCAGACCGAAGCGCTTGACAAGACGATCCTGATACGGATAGACAAATTCACCGTAGACCTCGGGCGAGACGGCGGTTGTTTCCTGCGATTCGAGAAATCCCCAACATTCTGTTGTGCGGGTGACCTTCTCATGCGGAAGTTCATGGTTGAAGGCATAACTTTCCTGTGCGATGGGAGATGTGCCGCAGGTCGGAAGGAGCAGACCTTCATTTTCCAGAAAATCGTAGTACCGCTCATAAACTTGTGTTGCGCGATCCATGACGCGGTGCAGAATTTCCGGGCAGTCATACATGGAAAGATAATAGTTTTCCATGCCCATCAGATGAACAAGAGGGTTGGTAATGGAGCCGGGCAGGGAATGCATGACCATGCGTGTCGGCAAAATATCGCCGATGAGGTCTTCGACCCAATCACGGTACTGTACGGTGGCGTCGCGGTTGACACCGAAGCCGCCTTCGCCAAGCGTTTCCCATTCTGTTTCCAGGTCTTCGATGACAGGATCGATATGATATCCGCTGGTCTTCTGACCCGGGATGCGGCTGGTTTTTGCATGCAGGCTGAATGGAGACACCCAGGTGTGCCATCCCATATCAAAGGTCGGCGGGATTGGTGTATCGTCATCGAACAGATCACGGCCGACCATTGTGCGAAGAAGGGAGGCTTCCAGTCCGCGTGCCGCATCGGAGGTGCACTGCAGGCGCGGAGTAATGACCTCATGCTGGAAGTTGCTGTAGAGCAGACGCACGGTCGGCGTGGCTCGGACACCTTGTTCCAGCGCATACCATTTTTTCAGAATGGTTTCATTTTTGGCATCGTGTGCATAGTCTCTCTGCCTTGCGGCAATCCCGCGCAGAATGTCTCTGTCCTTGGTTGAGATGGATTCCATAGGCGTTCTCCTCCTGTATTGCTGTGGTTATGATCGCACGTTGCGCGGTCCGAAGCTTTCGGGAAGCAGCTCGGAAAGGGTATATTCGTCATATCCGTCATCATATCCGAGCAGGATCAGAAATGTATCGGGATCGCAGAATTCACGCAGAACCTGACGGCAGGTACCGCACGGTGCACATGGCTTTTCGGTATTGCCGTCATAGCCGCCGACAATCGCAATTGCGGAAAATTCGCGTTCTCCCTCGCTGATGGCCTTAAACAGTGCGACCTGTTCGGCACAGCAGGTACAGCCGAATGCCGCGTTTTCCACGTTGCATCCGAGATACACGTCTCCGGTTGCCGACAGCAGTGCCGCACCGACAGGATGATGGGAATACGGTGCGTAGGCGTTCAGCATTGCCTCACGCGCACAGGAAATCAGCTCTGCGGCGGTCATGACAGAAGATCTCCCGCAAAGCCCGTTCCCGCAAGAATGTTGGATTCCTCGCCGCAGTCGAGAAGCTCACAGACGGTTTTACCGATATCGGCAAACGTCGTACGGGTTCCGAGTGAAATCGGACGAATCTGTTTTCCGTAAACCAGAAGCGGCGTATATTCGCGGGTGTGATCGGTGCTCTCGGAACCGGGGTCGCATCCGTGATCAGCGGTGATGATGAGAACATCATCTTCACCGAGTTTTGCGATAAACTGCGCAAGCCATGCATCAAAATCGGCAAATCCTTTTGCATAGCCCGATACATCGTTGCGATGACCCCAAAGCTGGTCGAAGTCAACGAGGTTGATAAAGCAGAGTCCTCGGAAGTTTTTGTGAACGAGCAGATCTGCCGCTTCCATTCCTTCGGTGTTGGAATGGGTCAGCACGGTCTGCGTGATACCCTGACCGAGGAAGATATCGGAAATTTTGCCGACTGCGATGACATCGTGTCCCGCATGAAAGAGGACATCGAGCATGGTATCGGCAGGCGGTTCCAGCGAGAAATCGCGGCGGTTTTCCGTACGGTAGAAATGACCGGGTTCTCCCGCAAACGGACGCGCAATGACACGGGCAACGGCATGTTCCCCGACCAGCAGTCTGCGCGCGGCGCGGCAATAGGCATACAGGGTTTCCGGCGGAACGATATCCTCATGTGCGGCAATCTGAAAGACGCTGTCGGCAGAGGTGTAGACGATCAGATCGCCCGTCAGCATGTGTGCCTCGCCGAAGCGTTTGATGCACTCGGTGCCGGAATACGGACGGTTGCACAGAACTCCGCGACCGGTAATGCGCTCAAACGGTTCCAATATTTCGTTTGGAAAGCCGTTCGGGTACGTGGGGAAGGGGTGGTCAGAGATCAGTCCCGCAATTTCCCAGTGACCGACGGTGGTATCCTTGCCGACAGACTGCTCCATACAGCGTCCGTGTGCGGCAAGCGGCTGCTCTGCGGCACCGAGGAAGGCCAGACCTTCAATATTGCCGTAACCGAGCGAACACATTGTGTCGGCCCGAAAATGCGGATCGGCGGCAATGTGCTGAATTGTATGTGCACAGGCATCTCCGTAAACGGCGGCATCCGGCAGAGCACCGGCACCGACGGAGTCCAGAACGATCAAAAATACGCGTTTCATCGATAATCCTTTCACTATGTTTATTCTGTTTTCATTATACCAAAGAAATGACGGTTTGTAAAGAGAACCGCCAAAAGAAATCCGAAAAACTTTGTGCTGTTTTGCGTGTATCTTATAGACAATCTGCGTCAAGTGTGATATAATACAACTACAGTATCTAACAACCGCAAAGGATCGAATCATCATGACACCTTACAATTACACACTACTTTGTGATTTTTACGAATTGACGATGGCAAACGGCTACTTCCTCTCCGGAAAAGGCGATGAAATTTCCTATTTCGATGTGTTCTTCCGCAGAGTCCCCGACGGCGGCGGTTATGCAATTGCCGCAGGACTGGAGCAGGTCATCGATTATATTTCCAATCTGCATTTTACCGAGGAAGATCTGGACTTTCTGCGTTCCAAGAAGCAATTTTCCGAAGGATTCCTCGACTATCTGCGCACCTTCCGCTTTACCGGCGACATCTGGGCTGTTCCCGAGGGAACCCCGATCTTCCCGGGTGAGCCGATTCTGACGGTAAGAGCACGTGCGGTGGAGGCACAGTTTATTGAAACATTCCTTCTGCTTGCGCTCAATCACCAGTCTCTGATTGCGACAAAGGCAAGCCGTGTGGTTCGTGCGGCACAGGGACGTGCGGTTGCAGAGTTCGGTTCCCGCCGTGCACAGGGCGCTGACGGTGCGATTCTCGGCGCAAGAGCGGCGTACATCGGCGGCTGTCATGCAACGGCATGTACGCTTTCCGACCGCATGTATGAAATCCCGTCGACCGGTACGATGGCACATTCGTGGGTGCAGATGTTTGAAACCGAATACGATGCCTTCCGTACCTACTGCGAACTGTATCCGAACAACGCGACACTGCTTGTCGATACCTACGATGTTTTGCGTTCTGGTGTTCCGAATGCCATTCGTGCGTTCAAGGAAATTCTCATTCCGCAGGGCATCACCAAGTGCGGCATTCGTCTCGACTCCGGCGACCTGACGTACCTTACCAAAAAAGCGCGTAAGATGCTCGATGAAGCGGGACTGACGGAATGTAAGATCGTTGTTTCCAACTCTCTTGATGAATATATCATCCGCGATCTGATCCACCAGGGCGCGGAGATCGATTCGTTTGGTGTCGGTGAGCGTCTGATTACCGCAAAGAGTGACCCTGTTTTCGGCGGTGTTTACAAGCTCGTTGCAAAAGAAGACGAAAACGGCTGCGTCATTCCGAAAATTAAAATCTCCGAAAATGCGGGAAAGATTACCAACCCTCATTTCAAGCGTGTCTTCCGCATTTTTGACAAGACCTCGGAAGAACCGATTGCCGATATGATGTGCATCTATGATGAAGAACCGATCGACGAAACACAGCCGCTGGAGATCTTCGACCCCGACAACACCTGGAAGCGCAAGCTCGTGACGAATTACTATCTGCGGGAACTGCTTGTTCCGATCTTCCAAAACGGCGAATGTGTCTATCAGTCTCCGTCTATCAAGGAAATCCGCGAATACTGTCAATATGAGGTCGATCATCTGTGGGAAGAAGTCAAGCGCTTTGAAAATCCGCATAAGTTCTACGTTGACCTCTCCAAGAAGCTGTATGATACCAAGATGCAGCTGCTCGACGAAAAGGGCAACAACATCATGCACGGTAAAAGCGTATAACCGCCATCTGTGTAACGATACACACAAAGAAAGGAATCAAACAAACATGAAGTATACCGAAAATCTGATCAAATTCATTGAAAACAGCCCCTCGCCCTTCCATGTCTGCGATAATCTCGCAAAGGAACTGATAGCGGCCGGCTATACCGAGCTTTGCGAAGCAGAGAATCTCGCGCTTGCAGCAGGCAAAGGCTATTTTGTACGCCGCAACGCTTCTTCCATCATCGCATTCCGTATGCCGAAATCCACTCTCGGCGGCTTTATGATCTGCGCGTCGCACTCCGATTCGCCGACCTTCAAGATCAAGGACAATGCAGAACTGACCTCGCCGATGTATGTCCGCATCAATGCAGAGCCTTACGGCGGCATGATTCAGGGCGCATGGCTGGATAGACCGCTTTCCGTTGCGGGCAAGCTGCTCGTCAAGACCGAGGACGGCAAAATGAAGACCGTCCTTGCCGATGTCGATAAAAACTGTCTGATGATGCCCAATGTCGCACCGCACATGGCGCGCATCAAGGACTACAATCCCGCCTGTGACCTTGTTCCTCTGTACGGAAACGGCAATGCAAAGGACTCCTTCTACCAGATGATTGCCGATGCGGCAGGCGTGAACAAGGAAGATATCCTCTCCGCCGATCTGTTCCTTTATAACCGCGATAAGGGTTACGTCTGGGGTCCCGAGGATGAATTCTTCTCCTGCCCGAAGCTGGACGATCTGCAGTGCGCATATGCATCGATGACGGCGTTTTTAGAGAGCGAGGCAACCGATCACACCGCGGCTGTCTGTGCGATTCTCGACAATGAAGAAGTCGGCAGTACGACCAAGCAGGGTGCGGCAGGCCTGTTCCTTGCAGACGTACTGCACCGCATTGTGTTTGCACTCGGCGGCACGGAAGGCGATTACATGGCGGCAGTCGCACGCAGTATGATGGTTTCCGCCGACAACGCGCATGCCGTTCATCCGAACCACGTCGAATTTGCCGACCCGACGCACAGACCCGAGATGAACCGCGGTATTGTCATCAAGCACAATGCCAGCCAGAAGTATACCACCGATGCCATTTCTGCGGCACTGTTTGAGGCAGTCTGCAAGCAGGCAGACGTGCCGGTTCAGCACTTCTATAACCGCTCCGACATGGGCGGCGGCTCGACTCTCGGCAACATTGCCAACACGCAGGTGTCGCTCAATACCGTCGATATCGGTCTGCCGCAGCTCGCGATGCATTCGCCCTTTGAGACGGCGGGAACGAAGGATACCGGCTATCTTGTCGGCGCACTGAAAGTATTCTACGGCGCACAGATCTCCGTGGAAGTCGGCGGAACATTCGGGGTTACATTTGCATAAAACAGAGATCAGCAAAACGCGATTGTGTGTTTTGCTGATTTTTTACAGAGCCGCGTGGGGATTTATCTGGCAGAGTGAGAACTTGCCTGGCAGAGTGAGAATCCGGCTGGCGGAGTGAGAATTTGTTACGAAGGATTTCCAAATTCTGCGAAAAAAGGTCACAATACGGTCATATTTTTGCGGTATAATACTTCCTGTCATAAAATAAGGAAGGATTTGTACCCTCAATGAAATTTGCCGAAAAATTTATGCGCTTCATGTACGGAAGAAACGGTATGGACGCGCTCAATCATGCACTGTTTTATACCTATCTGATACTCTGGATTCTCTCGCTCTTTGTGAGGAGCGCGGTTTTGTCCGGGCTTTGTACCGTCGCCGCACTGTATATGCTGTTCCGTTTCTTTTCGCGCAATCTTGACGCACGCCGCCGTGAAAACATGGCGTGGTGGAACTTCAAAACGAAGGTCTCCGCAAAGTGTGCCCATGTTCCCGTGCTGAAATCCATTGGTGCGTTTTTCAAAAAGCTCGGTATCCGTGCAAAGAATCTGCCGACCAAGCGTTACCGCACCTGTCCCCATTGCAAAGCCGAATTGTGTCTGCCGCGCAGAACAGGGAAGCATACCGTGCGGTGTCCGAGATGCGCAAAGGAATTTGGGGTAAGGATTATTTTGTAATATAAAACGGTTCTGTCAAAACCATCGGAAGTTTTTCCGTGTGGCATGACAGAACCGTTTTTATGCAATGTTATAATGCTTCCACTTTCTCACGCAGCGCTTTGAATCGCTCGGTATCAAAAAGCGGTTCCAATTCGGGAGAGGCTAATTTTTCGGAAAGTTTTGCTTTTATATGTGCTGATGGAATGTTGATATCTATAATACCGCGGGCTATCAACGGCGGGTTTTTGCGGAGTGCTTCAATGCGCATTTTTTTGGTGGGACTGATCAGATCGAGATAAAACATCACGGATTTTTCGGCGTTTTCCAGTGCCTTTTCACGGTTTCCGACGGCGAGATACGCCTGTGCCAGCAGAATATAGAGATCGCCCGAATCAAAGTCGTGGAATGACGGAAATCTGTCGCCGAACAGCGTATGCATGATGGTAAACCAATTTTCATAAATGGTGATTGCCTCGGTGTATTTTCCTGTAGCATAATATGCCTTGCCAAGTACAGCGCTGTTGTCTTCAAATGCTTGCAGAAGATAGGCATTATCAATACCGAGATGTCTGATCACGTTTTCTGCGTCTCCTTTGACCTCATCGATTCTTGCCTTATGGGAATAAAGCGTAAAGTCGGAACGGACAGGAAAATACTCTGCTTCGGTACTTGCTTTTTCGTATTCTCCTTGTGCGGAATACAAAAACACAAGTACCTGATGCGCGCGAAGAATATCGGATGCATTTTTGGAATAGGAAATAATCAGCTTTGCCTGCCGTTCTGTTTCGGCGGCGATTTCATCCGCCCGTTCTGCGGCATATACGGAACCGTTTTCGGGCAGGCACAGCGTCAGTCCGTGTCCGACGCAGTTGTTTAACAGAACAAGATTGTTCGGATAGGTTTTCAATCCCTCAAGCATGTGGTCGTATGCGGAAAGGTGCGTGTCCAGAATCCCGTATTGGATCATAGCATGTGCTTCCTTCACAATGCGATACGCTTCATCGGTCGCATTGGTGCCGGCAATATTGAAAAGCACATCGGTTGTTACACCGAAGACGCTTGCCAGCGGTACAATCTGCGAAATATCCGGCATGCCTGTATCGTTTTCCCAGCGGCTGACTGCCTGATAGGTAATGTTCAGCTGTTCTGCCAGTTCTTCCTGTGTGAGATTGCGTTCTTTTCGCAGTCTGCGGATGATCTGACCCATAGTTTCGTTCATGATGATTGCTCCTTTGTTTGAAATCGGTACCGTTGTATACAGTATAACATAGAATGTCGGAATTGTACAGCGATGCAAATCCGCATGAAACTCAACGGAGCATTGAGCCAAAGAAATGGCTCTTGTTTCAGAAAAATATGGTCTTGATAATCCGTTCCGCACATTCCTCGGAGGACAACACCGATGTATCAACCTCCAGCGCATAATCGACATTCTGCGGCATATGCTCTGCCTGCTCGTGCGACTGAAATTCACCTCTGTCACCGCGCGAAAGATTGCGCTGACGGCATATTTCAAGTGGGCAGGTGACATGAACCATGTACAGCGGATTGTCGGTGAGAATTTCCCGCATCCGATGATAATGATCGGGAATTTCGGGACGTTCCGATAAAACACCGTCTAAAATCACATGGTGTCCGCGGTCGGAAAATTCCTTTGCCGTGCGGTACATTTCCATTAAGACATCCCCAAGATATTTCCAGTAATTTTCGCGCAGATACCGCTCGCCGACCATATCCTGAAACAAATCATTTGCCATGGCATAGAAAAAGATATCGCCGCGGTTCTGCATGGCATCGACGATGGATGTTTTGCCGGTGCTTGTCACGCCGTTCAGAAAGATGGTCTTGCCTTTTTCCATATCATTATCTCGCTTTCCTTATTTTGCATTCGCCATCCGGCACAGCGACCAGCCGAGGGTTGATGTTTTGACCTCTTCTGCAATGCACCGCAGGTTGTCCGTGACGCGCAGCTCCACACCACGCGCGATCAGTGCACCGGGCAGATCATCGATGACGTGCCTTGCAATCGGCGTTTGCGTTGTTTGGGCAACATAATAACCGGCAATCTCATCCTGCAAAACAAAGTCTGACGGGTCGAACTCATAGAGATACAGGGTGGTATTCCGCATCCGATCAAACCAGCCATGCTCGATGATGACCGTATGCATCACTTTGTCGGATGTAAAGAATCGCCGACGGTCTTCCGCTGTGGTTTCGGGGCGAATGTGATATGTTACGCGCGGACAGTCTCGCGGTGTGAGAAAGTTCGGCAGATGCTCTTCATCAATCGCCCAGATCAGACCGACCGTCGGGTCAAGATCACGCCGTTTGGGCAGACGGGGATGGAATACCGTGATATCGGGTTCTTCGCTTACGTGATACAGATGCATATCCCACCTCTTCATTCGCTGAATATACCGCTCTTGGATTTTTGGGGCAGCAAATTGTGAATTGCCCGCAAGCGTTCCATCAGAAGTTCCGGTTGTGCGGCGTAATCCTCGTAGGAGAAAATCAGCCCATTCCATAGGTCATACAGCCGACTTGCGGCATCAGGATCGGGGCAGTGGCTCCATGCGGCGTATATATTACTGATCAGTGATTCCATCGTATCGGGATTGGAAATATCGTCAAATTTGACTTTTTGTGCAGCCAGAGAAAGCAGGGTCTGACACGCTTGTGCGTCGTATTCCGACTGCTTTTGTTCGCGTACATGATATCCGACCGAAAAAGCGGCTGTTACGGATAAGAGAAACGACAAAACGAGAACAATGACGGTTCTTTTTTTCATATCGATACTCCTTCCTTTATTTGAGTATTTCCATACGGATTTCTGTCTTGAAATACTGCTCCTGAAACGCAGTCTGCGCGGCAATTTCCTCTTTGGTAAAGGTCATGCCCACGGGTGCCACCACCCATTTTTCCTCAATGTCGTCATAGCGGTGGATGACGGCAATCACCTGCCCGACAAATTCCGTGACGGGCTCCGATACGCCGAGAATATAGGCGTCCTGTTCCTCCCCGTCCGGCGCAAAAATCCCCGGAATATAGCCGTAATTGACGGGATAGTATAAGTCTTTGTGCGTTGGATGATATGACCCCATAGGACGGTCGACGATGACCTTGACGGTTTGTCCGATACTCATGTGTCGATTCGCTCCAGTTCACGGATGTTTTTGTTGCGGTAGACAAGATCCTCGCGCTCGGTAAAGCCGATGTGTTCCCAGAAGCCGTTTCCAATGTCATTGCTTTTGAACACGACAAGCGCGGCTTTGCTGATGCCCTCTTTGTCCAGTGCCGCTATGGCATGCTCGACCAGCTTCTCAGCGATGCCCTGACCGCGGTATTCGAGCAAAACAGCTGTGTGATAGATGTATCCGCGTCTGCCGTCATGACCTGCCATAATGACACCGACGATTCTGCCGTCCTGTTCCGCGACAAAGCTCGTTGTCGGATTGCGCTTCAGATATTTTTCAATGCCCTCACGGCTGTCGTCAGTCGTGTTCAGTCCCATGCCGGGGGTACTGTGCCATAATTGATACACGCTGTCATAATCGGAGAGGGTCATTGTGCGGATGTTTGCCGTCATGCGGATGTTACCTGCTTTCTGTCGATTTATTTCTTTTTCATGAATACAACTGCCGCGCAGATGCATCCCACACACAAAAGCGCGGATGACAGTACACCCTCTCCTGTATGGAGGATGTGGTTGACAGTGCCTGCCGCGAAACAAACAGCGGCGAAGGCAAACAGGACGGCGACTTTCTGAAAACGGTTCATGCGAATGTCTCCTTTGTGAGCGAGGATTTTTCAAATGCAACGACGTTTGACGATACCATTATATCACGGAAATGTGAATAAATAAAGAAACCGGCATAAGCAAAAAACAGTCCCCACGCTTGTGAGGACTGCCGCATAAGATTAACATCTAATCTGTCAGACACTTTGGCTATAAGACCACTTGCCCTTTTGCAATAAAATAAACTTCTTGCATTGCCGCAATGGTTGCAAGTACACATACTGTCGCAACGCTATAAGTGGTTTCGGCAAAAGTCAGCGACAACGGCAAAAAGAACAAAGCAAATCCCGTTGCTTTATTCAACACGCTATGTATTGATATTAGTTTTTTCTTGTGAATAACAACTAACGCGATATTAAATATCTTAATCAACGCAACAATGATAATCCACACCCAAAGCCATACAGGTATGTGCATTAGGGGTAGTATCTTTACCCAGCCTACGAACATAAATACAAAGTCAGCAGCTGTATCAAGACTTGATCCAAATTTACTAACCGTTCCCGTCTTTCTTGCTATCGTTCCGTCAATCATATCGGTAAGCCCGCAAAAGAGATAGAATACATAAAACCAAGCTGATGACAGAGGGATAAATACAAGAGGCAAACTAAATATGATCCTGCTGCCTGTAATGATGTTTGCAATATATTTTTTCATAAATTGGAATTTATCAAATTCATTTTCTACATAAACAATGTAAAATTGTTCCGTCTTCTGGTTTGTATATGTTTCCTTTTTCGCAAAGGATTACATTCAAACCTGCTTGGCTTGCAAACTTCGTCA
>JAFYTT010000238.1 GCA_017558715.1 Clostridia bacterium
CATTATGATATCAACCAACAGGAGGTCATTTTCATGAACGAAAAAATTCTCAACACAAAGAAAATCGGTCTCGGTATGCTTCTGCTGTGGGGCATTCTGTATCTGGCATCGATTGGACTTCTGATCCTCGGCGGACTGCTGATGGATGAAGGTATGGTTCTCGGTATTCCCGTGTTCGTTGTCGGAATCATCTGGGTAATCATCGGCTGGATCCCGTTCTGCGGTCTGAAGCTGCTCAACCCCGGTGAAGCACTTGTATTGACATTGTTCGGTAATTACATCGGTACACTCAAGGGCGACGGTTTCTACTGGGTCAACCCGTTCTGTACCGCAGTCAATCCCGCGGCAAAGACAAAGCTTTCCCAGTCGGGAGACGTTGACAGCGGCGCAAAGCCTGCCATGGTGCTTACGGCACAGGGTGCCAATGTGAATGTCAGCGAGGTCGCAAACAAGAAGATCTCCATCAAGATCATGACGCTCAACAACGCCCGTCAGAAGATCAACGACTGTCTGGGTAATCCCGTCGAGATCGGTATCGCTGTGACTTGGCGTGTTGTCGATACGGCAAAGGCTGTTTTCGCGGTCGACAACTACAAGGAATACCTGTCTCTGCAGTGTGATACGGCGCTGCGCAACATCGTCCGCGTCTACCCGTATGATGTCGCGCCCAATGTCGATACGACCGGTGACGGTCAGGCGGATGACGGCAGTCTGCGCGGTTCCTCCGATATCGTTGCAAACCGTATCCGCGACGAAATTCAGGATAAGGTCATGGAAGCCGGTCTTGAAATCATTGAAGCGCGCATTACGTATCTTGCATATGCACCCGAAATTGCAGCGGTGATGCTGCAGCGTCAGCAGGCATCCGCGATCATTGATGCCCGCAAGATGATCGTCGACGGTGCGGTCGGCATGGTCGAAATGGCGCTGAACCGTCTGTCCGAGGGCGGCACGGTCGAGCTTGACGAAGAACGCAAGGCGGCGATGGTATCGAATCTGCTCGTCGTTCTCTGCGGCAACCGCGATGCACAGCCTGTCGTCAATTCCGGCTCCCTGTATTAAGGTACTGCTATGGCAGAAAAGAAACAGATTCCGCTGCGACTGTCGGAGAAGCTGTACAACGACATTGCGGCATGGGCGGAGGACGATTTCCGTTCCGTCAATGGACAGATTGAGTATCTTCTGACCGAATGTGTCCGACAGCGAAAGAAAAACGGCAAGTATGTCTCCGATGAGATCGACAAACCGCTCGACATAGAAATTGAATAATGGACACCCTCATGCACGACGAAAAACGTACATGAGGGTGATTTTTTTCGTTTATGAGTTCCAATCCATTGCCGCGGAAAGCATCTCGGCGCAATCGGCTCGGCTGACAGCATCGGTCGGACGGTCTGTGTTCATGATTCCGGCGGAACAGACCGAGGAAAATGCACCGATGCTCCATGCGGGCAGAATCGCTTCTTCTTCCGCAGAAAAGACGGGAACAACGGCAGGCGTGTCGATGTCAAACAAACGGTACAGCATGACAGCCGCCTCCGCACGGGTTACCGTTCCGTCATGGTCAAAGACAATGCTGCCGTCGGCATTGACCGAACCGTTTACAATGCCGTCTTTGTATGCCGCCGCAAGATATCCTGACAGATAATCGGGAATTTCCACGGCGTTGGCAAACATCGG
>JAFYTT010000239.1 GCA_017558715.1 Clostridia bacterium
CCCCTTGACAAATTCCGTAATTTCGTTTATAATAATACCATCGTTTTGTAAAACGACTTATAAATGCGTTGATGATATTAAGTGAAGACAAGGATGTCCTTCCAGAGAGCCGTCGGTTGGTGTGAGGCGGCAGACGCTGTTTTCGCTGTCTCGTATCGGAGCAGAATTCCGGAACGCGCCGCGCGGTGCCTGTATGGAATTCCGGGTGATCCCGTTACAGATCCGGGGTTTGTTAGAACTCCATGAGGCGGCAAGGTTTACATTTTGTAAACAATGCAATACGGGTGGTACCGTGGTCAATCAATCGTTGATCATCCCGCAAAGATTTTTCAAGAGTCTTTGCGGGTTTCTTTTTATTTCAAAGGTACCGCGCAAAGAGCATTTCAGAAGGTGCTCACTATGCACCGAAATTCATACATGCAGAAAGGAACTGCCAACATGAGAACCATCATTACATCCGACATTACCCTGCGCATTGCCGCAGAGGAAAAGCGAGAAACGCTGTCCTTCCGTGAAAAACTGCAGATCGTCAAGTCTATGGACGCATCGGGTATTGACCGTATCGAGCTTCCGGCAACCGACGGAACCCGAGCTGACGCGGTTGTCATCCGCACCGCTGCCGAAACGGCACAGAACTGCGCGATCGCCATCGATGCAGGTCAGACGGACGCGGAGATTGCCGCCGCATGGGACATCGTCAAGAACGCAAAGAAGCCCGTTCTGCAGATCGTGATTGCCGGCTCGACTGTTCAGATGGAATATCTGTATCACGTCAAGGCACCGCAGATGCTCGAAAAGATCACCGCACTTGTCACGACCGCAAAGTCACTCTGCCCCGACGTTGAGCTTGTCATCCGTGACGCGACCCGTGCAGAGGAAGGCTTCGCCGCAAAGTGTGCAAAGACGGCTGAAGACGCAGGTGCAGCTGCCATCACGCTGTGTGATGACTCCGGCGCATTCTTCCCCGAAGACTACGCGGCAATGATCGCGTCGGTCAAGGAGGTCTGTGCGCTTCCCGTTTATGTGGAACCCTCCAACGCGCTGAATCTGGCGGCGGCATGTGCGGTCTCTGCAATCCGTGCAGGAGCGGACGGTGTCAAGGCGGCATGCGGTGCTGACCAGTATCTGTCCATCGATGACTTTGCCGATATTTACCGCGCCAAGGGTGAGTCCATGGGCATTGCCTGCGCACTCGACATCACCGCAATCCATAAGACGATGGCGGCAATTGCGCTGGCAGAAGCAACCGACGACGAAACCGAAATCGCAGACGAGGCGGAAGCGTCTCTGCTCGATGCCGCAAGCACCTGTGAGGACGTGACCTCTGCCGTCAAGAGCCTCGGTTATGAGCTGTCCTCCGAGGACAACGGCAAGGTTTATGAGGAGTTCTGCCGCGTTGCGGAAAAGAAAGGTGCGATCGGTGCAAGAGAACTGGAAGCGATCATCGCGTCTGCGGCCATGCAGGTGCCCTCGACCTATCACCTCGTCAACTACGTTGTCAACTCCGGCAACATCATCACGGCGACCGCGAATGTCACACTGGAACGTGACGGTGAACGCTTCTCCGGCGTTTCCATCGGCGACGGTCCGATCGACGCGGCATTCCACGCCATTGAACAGATCATCGGTCATCACTATGAGCTGGACGATTTCCAGGTTCAGGCGATCACGAAGGGCAGAGAAGCGGTCGGTTCTTCTCTGATCCGTCTCCGTGCAAACGGCAAGCTCTACTCCGGCAACGGTATCTCCACCGACATCATCGGTGCCTGCATCCGTGCCTACATGAACGCGCTGAACAAGATCATCTACGAAGAAAACTGATTTGGGTGAAACGATATGAAACTCGCATTTTCAACAAAACATGTTCCTGCGGACAGCTTCCTCTCCCTGTGCAACAAAACCTCCGCATACGGCTTTTCTGGTATTGAAATCTTCGACACCGCAGCAGAGTCCGCAGACCATACCGACAGTATTTTCCATACCGCACGTCAGGCAGATGCCAAGCGCAAGCTCATCAACCGCCACATTGCGATTGCGGCAATCACCTATCCCGACAACCTGACCGCCGACACCGATCCCGCATCCCTCTGCGCGTATGTGGAGCAGGCGGTATCCGCATCGGTGCCCGCTGTCATCGTCCGCATGGAAGAGATTCTGACAGACGAGGTGATGCGCGCGGTTCTGTCGGACGCTGTTGCCCGTGCCGAAAAGTACGGCGTGCAGATTCTCATTGAAACGGTCGGCGCACTTGCGGAAACGGACCGTGTTCTTGACATCATCAACCTGTTTGAAACAGCAGCGCTCGGTGTTGCATGGAATGTCCGTGCGACGTTCTTTGAAGCGGGCGAATCCGCCGATACGACGATTCAGACGCTCGGCGCGTATATCAGCTATGTCCGCATCGGTGACAGAGCCGACGGACGTGATGTGCTGATCGGCGAAGGGTCGCTTCCCGTGGAGCTGTTCATGAACGCGCTCCGCTCGCTCAACTACGACGGCTTTGTTTCTGTCGACTGGAACGACGACATCACCGATCCCGATATCGTTCTGACGCATTTTGCGAACTTTATCGGAAAATATGAATCCAAGCGCACCCGGGAAAAGGCGGTCTATTATAACCGTTCGAGAACCGGCACGCATCCGTGGAAAAAGTATGACGTCATCGATCTGACCTTCTCCGAGGTGCTCGATGAAATGGCAAACCGCTATCCCGACCAGTATGCATTCAAGTACACAACGCTCGATTATACCCGTACCTACGCACAGTTCCGTGAGGACGTTGACAATGCCGCGGCGGCGCTGATTTCCCTCGGTGTCAAGGCGGGTCATCACGTTGCGATCTGGGCGACGAACGTTCCGGCATGGTTCATTACCTTCTGGGCAACCGTCAAGATCGGCGCGGTGCTTGTCACGGTCAATACGGCATATAAGATTCACGAAACGGAATATCTGCTCCGTCAGTCCGATACGCACACGCTCGTCATGATTGACTCCTACAAGGATTCCAACTACAAGGAAATCATGGAGGAGCTGTGTCCTGAACTTGAGAACCACGAGCCGGGCAAGCCCTTGTATTCCCGCAAGCTGCCGTTCCTTCGCAACATCGTCACCGTTGGCTTTAAGATGAACGGATGCCTTGACTGGGATGAAATGATGGCGCGCTCGTCCATGGTTCCCAGAGAAGAGGTTCTGCGCCGTGCGGCGGCCGTCCATCCCGAGGACGTCTGCAATATGCAGTATACCTCCGGCACGACGGGCTTCCCCAAGGGCGTTATGCTGACGCACCGCAACATCGTCAACAACGGCAAATGCATCGGCGACCGCATGGATACCTCAACGGCAGATCGCATGATGATTCAGGTTCCGATGTTCCACTGCTTCGGCATGGTTCTGTCGATGACGAACATGATGACGCACGGCGGTACGCTGTGTCCGATTCCGTACTTCTCCCCGAAATCCGCGCTTGCTTGCATCAACGATGAAAAGATCACCTGCTTCAACGGCGTTCCGACGATGTTCATTGCGATGTTCAACCATGCGGACTTTGCAAAGACAGACTTTTCCCATATCCGTACCGGCATCATGGCGGGTGCAAACTGCCCGGCAGACCTTATGCGCCGAGCATCCGTTGAGATGAATATGCGCGAGATTATCTCCGTATACGGTCAGACGGAAGCTTCCCCGGGTTGCACGATGGGTGAGGTCAATGAAGACCTTGA
>JAFYTT010000240.1 GCA_017558715.1 Clostridia bacterium
ACCACGGCGCACTCGCATTCTCCGACTCTCTGCTCAACGCTTACCACAAGATGGAATCCGTTGAATTCTACGCACAGCTGTTGTTCATCGCAAAGATGCTCGGCGGCCCGAAGGCTCTGTCCGAAGCTCAGGTCAAGAGACTGTACGAACTCCGCCGTCAGTTCGGCTTCAAGGGCAAGCACCCCGCTGACCTCTGCCCCGTTCTCGCTCAGGGTAAGACTCCCTGCCCCAACTGCGATTTCTCCGGCAATGACTGCGCAACCTCCAAGGCTGCTAATACTGCTGCCGCTGACAATGACCTCGTTGCTGAGATCGCAAAGCGCGTTCTCGCTCAGATGGGCAAGTAAAAACTAACGGTTGAACACACACAGCAGTCCGACAGCAGACGGGCGATTCGTGAATCGCCCCTACACCATCAGTTACTGCTGTTTCCAACAAGGTACAACCAATGAACAACAACACACTCGAAACCCTCATCCGTGAAGAGCTTACCCGTGCCCGTGCGGCAAAGACGGAACCTGTGGACAACATGGTTCTCTCTCTTGCAAAGCAAGTGGCGGAAGCGGTAGAGGCGGAAGCTGCGCGCATCGGTGTCAACGCCGTTGTGGCAATTTCCGACCGTGCCGCACGTCCTGTGCTCGTTCATGTGATGGAGGATGCGTATATCGCAAGCTACGATGTCGCTCTGCAGAAGGCATACACCGTTGTGGCACTGAAAATGTCCACAATGACGCTCAAGCCCCTTGCACAGCCGGGCGGATCGCTTTACGGCATCCAGTTTACCAATGACGGTCAGATCGTCATTTTCGGCGGCGGTGAACCGCTGAAGATCGGTGACCGTGTCATCGGCGGACTCGGTGTCTCGGGCGGCTCGGAGGAACAGGATGCAGCGCTCGCGGCATACGGTGCAGAAATTTTTGCCCGTCTTGTGAATCACGCATGAAAGCAAGCTTTGAACAAAGCATTACTGACCGAATCCCATTTTCGGAAAGGAAAACAACAAACATGGATTACAAATCTCAGAATATTGAAGAAATTGTCAAGAAGGTTCTCGCTGACATGATCGGTGACGCCGCTGCCGCACAGGCAAAGGATGTTCCCGCAGCGAAGATCTCCGCAGGCAAGACCGCAGGCGGTGCGATTCCCGCAAAGGCGCACGTTGCCATGCTGGTTGAACCTGAAAAGTTCGTTGTCAAGGAATACCCGATGCCCGAAGTCGGCGACGATGACATCCTCGTCAAAGTTGAAGGCTGCGGTATCTGCGGTACCGACGCACACGAATTCAAGCGCGACCCCTTCGGTCTGATTCCCGTTGCACTCGGTCACGAAGGCACCGGTGAAATCGTCAAGGTCGGTAAGAATGTCAAGCTCGACTCCGCCGGCAAGCCCCTCGGTGTCGGCGACAAGGTTGTCACCTGTATGATCTTCAAGGACAACCCCGACATCACGATGTTCGACCTCAACAAGCAGAATGTCGGCGGCGCAGATGTTTACGGTCTGCTTCCCGATGACGACATTCACCTCAACGGCTGGTTTGCGGACTACATTCTCGTCCGCGGCGGCTCCACGATCTTCAACGTTTCCGAGCTCGATCTCGAATCCCGTATTCTGATCGAACCGGCAGCCGTTCTGATCCACGCAGTCGAGCGCGCAAAGACCACCGGTATTCTCCGCTTCAACTCCCGCGTTGTCGTTCAGGGCTGCGGTCCGATCGGTCTGATCTGTATCGCTGTTCTCCGCACGATGGGTATTGAAAATATCGTTGCTGTCGACGGCAACGCACAGAGACTGGCATTCGCCAAGGAAATGGGTGCTGACAATTCCGTCAACTTCAAGGATACAAACGGTGTCGAAGACCTTGCAAACAAGGTCAAGGAAGCATTCGGCGGCTACTACGCTGACTTTGCATTCCAGTGCACCGGCTCTCCCGTCGCACACGCCAACATCTACAAGTTCATCCGCAACGGCGGCGGTCTGTGCGAACTCGGCTTCTTTATCAACGGCGGCGATGCAACCATCAACCCGCACTTTGATATCTGCGCAAAGGAAATCACCACGGTCGGTTCCTGGGTTTACACCCTGCGTGACTACGCAACCACCTTCGACTTCCTCAAGCGTGCACAGGCAATCGGTATTCCGATGAAGAAGCTGATCACCCATAAGTTCCCGCTGGATCAGATCAACCGTGCTCTGGAAGTCAACCTCAAGCAGGAAGGCCTCAAGATCGCCATTGTCAACTGATCTGAGAGGACGACATTATGGCACAGGCAGTCGGTATTCTCGAAGTATACGGTCTCGTTGCAGCGTTTGTCGCATGTGACGCAGGCTGTAAGGCGGCAGATGTCACCGTCGAAAATTTTGACAAAAACAAGCCCTCCCATCCCGAAACGCTCACCGTTCCGCTGATCGTCGTGGTCAAGTTCCGCGGCAGTATTGCGGCAGTGGAAGCAGCCATGGATGCGGCAGAGGCAGCGGCAAATTCCGTTTCCGGTGTTGTCGCACGTCACATCATTCCGCGTCCCGAAGATGACACGCAGAAGATGCTGACCATCACAGGCTTTGATAAGCCGCAGAAGAAGAAGTGAAATTTTGCCAAAGCAAAATTTTCCATTACCACCTCATCCTTCACGCGAAAATCGCGTGACACCTTCCCCACCCCGGGAAGGCTCGATATCATAAACAATACATATATATAACGGAGGATTTACTATTATGGCACAGGAAGCATTAGGCATGATTGAAACCAGAGGTCTCACCGCAGCAATCGAAGCAGCAGACGCAATGGTCAAGGCAGCAGAAGTCGTTCTCGTCGGCACCGAAAAGATCGGTTCCGGTCTCGTATCCGTCATGGTCCGCGGTGATGTCGGCGCAGTCAAGGCAGCAGTCGAAGCAGGTTCCGCAGCAGCAGAACGCCTGGGCGAAGTCATCGCTACTCACGTTATCCCCAGACCGCACAACGACGTCGAAAAGATCCTTCCCAAGATCTAAAGATAATTTGGCTTCGCCAAATTTCCATTACCGACCTCATTCGACACGCATAAAGCGTGTCACCTTCCCCAACCGGGGAAGGCTCTGGTTGGGTTCTTCGACAAAAGAAATCCGTTCTTTAATCACTACAGAACCTTTAGAAAGGACGCAAGTCCCATGAATATCAAAGCGATCGGTCTGATCGAGGTATCCGGCTCGGTTGCCGCCATTGACACACTGGACATCATGTGCAAAGCGGCAAACGTCACGCTCGTTACCTGGGAAAAGAAGCTCGGCGGACGACTGGTCACCGTGATTGTCACGGGTGATGTTTCCGATGTGACAGCTGCTGTTGCCGCTGCAAACGCATCCTGCATCGTCAAGCCCTGCGCATCCGCTGTGATTCCCAACCCCCACGAGGAAACAAAACGGATCCTCGCATTCAGTGCATCCAATCACAACATTGAATTGTAAGGAACGATTATGTCCGAAACAACCGAAAAGGCACCGGTAAAAAAGCCGGCAGCCCGTACCCGTAAAAAAACAACAGCTCCGACAGATGCAGCATCCACCCCCGCCGCATCTGCGGAAATCAAAGAAATCAAGGCGGAGCCGAAAAATGAGCCCGCCATACCGGAGGTAAGAAAAATGACGAACCAGGCACTTGGTATGATCGAAACCAGAGGTCTTGTTGCAGCAATCGAAGCAGCAGACGCAATGCTCAAGGCAGCAAATGTTGAACTCGTCGGTACCGAAAAGATCGGTTCCGGCCTCGTATCCGTCATGGTCCGCGGTGACGTCGGTGCAGTCAAGTCCGCTGTTGAAGCAGGCGCTGCATCCGCAGAACGTCTCGGCGAAGTCATCGCTACTCACGTCATCCCCAGACCCCATGACGATGTCGAAAAGATCCTTCCCCTTCTGAAGTAATCTATGATTATCGGAAAAGTTACCGGCAGTGTCGTCGCTACACGCAAAAACGAAAAGCTGATCGGATCGAAGTTTCTCGTGATTGAACCGCTGAGAAGCATGTCGTCCGAAATTGCAAGCGATAAATTCGTTGCCGTCGATTCCATCGGCGCCGGCATCGGTGACATCGTTATGGTTGCCCGCGGAAGTGCCGCAAGACTGGCATGCTCCCGCGAGGATGCACCGTGCGATGCCGCTGTCGTCGGTATCATTGACGATGGCACCGGTTTGGAGAAATAAGAAACTATGAATGTAACTGAACTTTCTACCCTGATGCAGAATGCAGGTGTGGCAGGTGCGGGCGGTGCAGGATTCCCGTCCTACGCAAAGCTCAATGCCGCTGCCGACACCATCATTCTCAACTGTGCGGAATGTGAGCCGCTGCTTAAGCTGCACAGACAGGTTCTGGCAAAGTACGCAAACGAGATTCTCGCAACGCTGACAGTCATTGCAGATGCTGTCGAGGCGGACAATATCATCATTGCCGTCAAGCCGCACTACAAGGAAGCGGTTGACGCAGTCAAGGCAAATCTCGCAAGCTATCCGAAAGCCAGAATCGGCCTTCTTCCGGAGGTTTATCCGGCAGGTGACGAAGTTGTTACCATTTATGAAACAACTGGACGCGTTGTCAAGCCCGGTGCACTCCCGATCACCGTCGGTGTCACCGTATTCAACGTCGAAACCGTATACAACATCTACCGCGCACTGCATGAAGCGGCTCCCGTCACCGATAAGTACATCACCATTACCGGTGCTGTCAAGAATCCCGTGACGCTGAAGGCTCCGCTCGGCTGCACCTACGGTGAGCTGATTGCACTTGCCGGCGGCGCAACGGTCTCCGACTATAAGCTGGTCGGCGGCGGTCCGATGACAGGACGTATCGTGTCCGAATCCGACGTTGTCACCAAGACTTCCAATGCGATTATCGTTCTTCCTGCTGACCACTACGTCATCCGCAAGAAGTCTGCATCCATCAAGATCGATATGAAGCGTGCGATGGCAGCCTGCTGTCAGTGCCGTATGTGTACCGACCTCTGCTCCAGAAACCTGCTCGGTCACCCGATCGAACCCCACGCATTCATGCGCGGCGCATCGACCGGTGCGACATCCAACATCAAGCCGTTCCTCGACACGATGTTCTGCTCTCAGTGCGGTATCTGTGAAATGTATGCCTGCGGACAGGGTCTGTCTCCCAGAACCCTTATCGGCGAATACAAGAACGGTCTCCGTGCATCCGGCGTCAAGCCCGATCCGAATGCGGTTCTCGCACCCGTTGATACGGCTCGCTTTGGCAAGCTGATTCCCGTCGACCGTCTGACCGCACGTCTCGGTCTTGCAGAATACGACAAGCCCGCTCCCATTGCGGCAAATGATGTCAAGGCATCCTCCGTCAAGATCATGCTCGGTCAGTGTATCGGTGTTCCCGCCGCTGCATCCGTCAAGGTCGGTGATACCGTAAAGGTTGGCGACGTTGTCGGTTCTGCTGCGGAAGGCAAGCTCTCCATGCCTGTTCATGCATCCATCGCGGGCAAGGTAGCTGAAGTCACCGACAAGTACGTTGTCATCCGCGCATAACGCACGGTCTTTCACACATTCGATAAATTCAAGAAAAGGAAACAAATCAAATGAGTAAAGCAATCGGAATGGTTGAATGTCAGAATATTTCGACCGGTATCAAGGCAGCCGATCTGATGATCAAGACGGCTGAGGTCGAAATTCTGGAATGTCAGCCTGTTTGTCCGGGTAAATACATCATCCTGATTTCCGGCGATCTGAGTGCGGTCAAGGCATCTGTTGACGCGGCAAAGACAGTACACGCGCAGAAAGTTGTCGGCGACTTCGTTCTCGGCAACCCGCACGACTCGATCTTCCCCGCCATCTACGGCGCATCCGAGATTCCCGATGCAAAGGCACTCGGCGTCATGGAAACCTTCAATGTTGCGGCTGCCATTGTTGCAGCTGATGCAGCTGCGAAGACCTCGCTTGTCAATCTGATCGAGCTTCGTCTTGCACGCGGTATGGGCGGCAAGTCCTACCTGCTGCTCACCGGTGATGTTGCAGCTGTCACTGCTGCCATCGAACGTGCAGAACAGGTCGCATCGGAAGACGGCATGATGCTTGACAGCGCTGTCATCCCCAATCCCGACAAGAGACTCTGGGCAAATATTCTGTAATATTTGCCAAATCCCATAAGGAGGTACGCGGCGAACCGTATCTATGGAACGCCGCTTCTTTCCCATGCAAACATTTTATGTAAAACCCAAGGTTTGCTCCGGTGACGGTGCGATGGATATTCTGTCGAACTTCCACGGCAAGAATGCGGTCATCTTTACCGATGCCTTCATGGTCAAATCCGGTGCTGCAGCCCGCGTTGCCGAAAAGCTGTCAAACTGTGCCGATGTCCGTATCTTCGATGCAATCAAGCCCGATCCTCCGATCGAGCTCGTCGCTGACGGTCTGAAATTCCTTCTGGATGCCAATGCCGATCTCGTTGTAGCGCTCGGCGGCGGTTCTTCCATTGACGCGGCAAAGGCGACGATTCTGATGGCAAAGCGTTCCGGCGCCAAGGACGGTATTTCGCTGATTGCGATTCCGACCACCAGTGGTACCGGCTCCGAGGTCACCAGCTTTGCGGTCATCACCGACCGTGAAAAGGGTGTCAAGTATCCGCTCGTCGACGAAGCACTCCTTCCCGACTATGCGATCATGGATCCGTCTCTCGTTGTCTCCGCACCGCCGCGCATTACCGCCGATACCGGCTTCGATGTCATTACACACGCGCTGGAAGCATATGTTTCCGTCGGTGCAAATGACTACTCTGATGCGCTTGCAGAAAAGGCTCTGGAACTTGCATTCCAATATCTGCCAAAGGCCTATGCCAACGGTCAGGATTTAGAAGCACGTGAGAAGATGCATACCGCATCGTGTCTTGCGGGTATGGCATTCAATGCCGTTTCCCTGGGCATCAATCACGGCATTGCACATCAGCTCGGCGCACGGTTCCATATCCCGCACGGCAGAGCCAATGCTATGCTCCTGCCGCATGTCGTTCGCTTCAATGCCAACCTTGACGCCAATTTCGGTGCCAAGCAGGAAACAACGGCTTCTCTGCGTTATGCGCATAGTGCACGCCGCATCGGTCTGTCGGGTGACGACACCAATGCGCTTGTTCTCGCGCTCATCCGTCATATGTTCTATATGCTGAAGATGACCGAAACGCCCGCAACGCTGAAGGATGCCGGCGTAACCAAGGAAGCATACGAATCCGTGAAGGCTGCTATGATCGATGCGGCTCTCAAGGATGCCTGCACCGCGACAAATCCCCGTCCTCTGGACGAAGACGATGTCGCATCCATTCTCGCAGGTCTTGCTAAATGGTAAAACAATAATCGGAGAGGTTCTCTCCAATGCTCAATCCTGCAGAAAACCTCTGTGGGATTTCGGCTTTTCTCAAAACAGGATTTTTTTATGAAAGAAGGTTTTTCGATATGAAAAAGAATCTTTTTGCAGCAGCCGGTGCCATGCTTCTGCTTGCAGCATGGTCGATGACCGCATGCGGCGGCTCCGCTGATGTTGCCGATACATCCGCTGATACCGCGGGTACCGCAGCAGATACCGTCATCACCGAAGCGATTACAACCGAAGCAGTAACGGAAGTTGTCACCGAAGCACCCAAGCGTGACAAGATCGTTTATGTTTCCACCTATCTCGAAGACGGAAACCGTACTCCCATTTCTCTGATGGGTGAAGGCACTTCCGTTGCAGCGCACATCGCAGCAGAAGGCATCGTCGAATCCGTTGCCGCAAACTGCCCCAGCTGGAGTGACAATGTCGGTTCTCTGACAATGAAGTTCTACGCATGGAACACCGACTACGAAACCACCGTTGCAGGTAAATGCCTCGTTGCTGAAACCTTTGTCGACTACGAAGACAACGCAACACTCGAAATGGATCTGACCGATGATTTTGCAGAAGGCGGCCTGCCTGCCGGCGAATATCTGTGGGTTCTCTGCGACGGCGAAGACGCAGGCAAGTCCGGTGTCGGTATCTGGGCTCAGGGCTATCCCGAAGAAGATGCTGCAATCAAGGGTCTTTTCAAGAACGGCAAGGAATATACCTCCGGCCCGTCCTTTGAAGCAGATTTCGTGATCCGCATTCCCGCAGAATAATTTTGTGTAAATCGTTACACACAAAACGCATAAAAAAGACCTCTCATCCTTTCGGATCGGGAGGTCTCTTGTGTATCGATTTACATTACTTGACAACGACTTTCTTGAAGTTCTTCTTACCGCGCTTGATGAGTTTGCCTTCAGCGAGGTCAGCCACGTCAAATGCCATCTTGAAATCGGTGACCTTTTCGCCGTCAACGGTAACACCGCCCTGCTCGACTGCACGTCTTGCTTCGGAACGGGATGCACACAGTTCAGCACCGACAAGCAGTGCGAGAATATCAGCCTTGCCGTCAGCAAAATCAGCAGCAGAGAGTTCAACAGTCGGTGCGGAATCCGCATCAACATTGGTGGAGAACAGCGCACGTGCCTGAGCCTGTGCCTTGTTCGCTTCTTCTTCGCCGTGAACCAGCTTGGTCAGCTCGTATGCAAGGATTTCCTGTGCGGTGTTGAGCTGGCTGCCTTCCCATGCGTCCATCTTGTCGATTTCTTCGACCGGCAGGAACGTCAGCATACGGATGCACTTGAGAACGTCCGCGTCGCCGACATTTCTCCAGTACTGGTAGAATTCAAACGGGGAGGTCTTGTTCGGATCGAGCCAGACAGCGCCGGATGCGGTCTTACCCATCTTCTTGCCCTCGGAGTTGAGCAGCAGGGTGATGGTCATCGCATAAGCGTCCTTACCGAGCTTACGGCGGATCAGTTCGGTACCGCCGAGCATGTTGGACCACTGGTCATCACCGCCGAACTGCATGTTGCAGTTGTAATTCTTAAAGAGATAGTAGAAGTCATAGGACTGCATGATCATGTAGTTGAATTCCAGGAACGACAGACCCTTTTCCATTCTCTGCTTGTAGCATTCAGCGCGGAGCATGTTGTTGACTGAGAAGCATGCGCCGACCTCGCGGAGCAGTTCAATGTAGTTGAGGTCCAGCAGCCAGTCTGCGTTGTTGACCATGATTGCCTTATCGTCGCCGAACTCAATGAAACGCTCCATCTGGCGCTTGAAGCAATCGCAGTTGTGCTGAATGATTTCGGGGGTCATCATGGAGCGCATATCGGTTCTGCCGGACGGGTCGCCGATGTAGCCGGTACCGCCGCCGATCAGAACGACGGGCTTGTTGCCTGCCATCTGCAGACGCTTCATCAGGCAAAGCGCCATAAAGTGACCGACATGGAGGGAATCTGCGGTCGGGTCGAAACCGATGTAGAATACAGCCTTACCGGAGTTGACCAGTTCTCTGATCTCGGATTCGTCGGTGGTCTGCGCGATCAGACCGCGCGCAACGAGTTCTTCATAAATCTGCATGGAAAATATCCTTCTTTCAATATGGTTTTATCCGATACCAAACAGCGCCGTCAGTCACAGTCCCGGGAAAAAGAAAAAATCCCCGCACCTGTCATTCTGACAAGCACAAGGACAGCGGGAATCCCGCCGTGTTACCACCATTGCTTCATCTGTCCCTCACGAGACAAACCTCTGTGTGTTTTCGTATCAAAACACCCGCGCATGATCACGGACGCGTGCCGCCGCAGTCTACTGCCGTCTTTGTAAACGAAGAACGGGTTCGGTGCGAAGCTCCGGGAGGTATTCGTCACCCCTGTCTGTCATGCGCGCCTCTCATCATCCGGCTGCTTTCTGTGCACCGACAGGAAACTACTTGTTCCCTTCATTGCCTTTATGGGTATATTCTGTTTGTACGGACAATTTAGTATATCATAAAAAGCCTTATATGTCAAGACTTTTTTCGTTTTTCAGAGATTTTTCCGATACCACTTGACAACAGGGGAAAAATGCGGTATAAATACAGTATCACATATTCCAAAGGAGCACCACCATGTCCATCCCCTCAAAAGACAATTTTCTCGCATCTCTCCGACGGGAAAACGGCGCACGACCAACCTTGTTTGAACCGTTTATCCATCCGCGCCTTGCCGAGCAGCTGATCTGGCGGCGCGGTCCGCAGCTGTGGGACACCCCCGCCCATTACGTCGATACCATGGTTTCCCTGCGGGAACGAACGCAAGCAGATATCATCATTCTGGATGCAAGAGAATACTGTATGCATTCCTTATTTGAAATGCTCCATGCCGCCGAAACCATGATCCCCGAAACGTCGGGATGTGTTGTTTTATGCCGCACACAGGCACAGGTTTCCGAATGTGCCCATTCCCCTGCCGTCTGTGCCATCGGCGGCTATGAGGATACCCGTCCGTATTGTCTGCCGTTCATCCGTATGGATAAAACCGTCACGCATGCTGTCATGGAAGGCGCTCACGGCTGGTTTGCGCCGTCCGATGCGGAAGCGTGTTATGCGCAGTACGGAACATCGCTGTCTGTTTGCGGCGGATTGGGCGCAGACACTGTTTCTGCCATGGAACCGCTTGCCATTCACCGCCGTGTACAGTCCCTGATTGATACAACGCAGAATCGCGGCTATCTGATCGGTTCAGGCGGTGAAATTGCGGAATCTGCATATCTTTCTCTGATTTCCATGCTCGGCATCTACATCCGCAATCACTGATCCGTCCAAGCCACGACGGTCTTTTCAAATATTTTACAGTTTCTTGATACGGATGTCATCATTATGGGTATAATGAAGCTATAGAATTCGTTTGGAAAGGAAGTCCTCGATGAATCTGACCGCTGTCAACCGAACACTGGCCTTGCTCGGCGGCATGTTTGACCCCAACCGACTGACCGAGCCGTTTTTGCCGCAGATGTCGGGAAAGCCTGTTTTTCAAGCGGGAAATCCCACTCTGCCGCGCACATCCCCGGAATCCGTCGGTGTGTCCTCGGAGCATATTGCCGCATTTCTCCACCGTCTGCGGGAAAGTCCACAGTTTCGGATGCATTCCGTGATGATTTTGCGCCACGGGAATGTCCTCTGTGATGCAGACTTCGGCGGGCAGGATCACCGCTATCCGCGTTATACCTTTTCCGCCTGCAAGAGCATTGTTTCCATTGCTGTCGGAATCCTGTGCGATCAGGGAAAACTGCACACCGATGACAAAATCATCGATCTGTTTTCTGATCGGATCACTCCTGTCGCCCGTCTGCGTCTTGCACCGCTGACCGTCGAGCACCTTCTGACCATGCGCTCTGCGGTCATGTTCAATGAACTTGAATCGCAGACCGACGAAGACTGGATCAAGTGCTATCTCAATTCCGCAACAAGCGGCGAGATCGGCGGACAGTTTCAGTACAATTCGCTCAACACCTATCTCTTATCGGCAATCGTCATTCGCAAATCCGGCATGTCGCTGTCCGCTTTTTTGCAGAAATATCTGTTTGATGCGATGGACATCCGCGACTTTTACTGGGAATGCTGTCCGCGCGGTATCGAAATCGGTGGCTGGGGACTTTATATGCGCCCCGAAGACCTTGCCAAAATCGGACTGCTGTTACTGAACGGCGGCAACTGGAACGGCAAACAGCTGATTTCCAAAGACTATCTGACCCGTGCCCTCTCTCCGATCGTGAAAACACCGCCGACCACAGGACGGTACGACTACGGTTATCAATTCTGGGTCGGAACAGAACCGAGAGCCTATCTGTGCAACGGTCTGTTCGGGCAGAACATTCTGGCATTCCCCGACACCGATATGCTGATCGTCTCGACCGCATCCAATGATGAATTGTTCCAGCAGGGACCGTTCTACGATCTTGCAACCGATTTCTTCGGCGATCCCGCAAAGTTATCCGACAAAGCACTTGCACCCTCTGCCGCAGGAGATGCCAAGCTTCGGCTTGCCCTGCTGCTCTGTCGGGATCATACCGCGGCGGAAATCCGAGCTGTGGAAGCTGATATCCGCACAGCCGAGCATCCTGTCTCAGCCGAACAGAAATCGGACAACAGCCGCAATTTTCTTACCCGTGTCTCCCAAATGCTGTTCGGACAGTCCTCCGCGCAGCCGCAGAGAGAAAGCCGTCCGACCAATATCCCGGAAAGAAAATCAGACGATGCCCATCTCCCGCCGAGTGCCGCGCTGTTTCTGAACAGTACCTTCGTACCGCAGGAACAGGAACCTTCTGTCTCGGTCGGTCTGTTTCCTGCGGTCATGCAGACAGTACACAGCAATTTCACACGCGGTTTTGTCTCTGTTTCCTTTTCACGGATTCTGGAAAACGGAGAAGAACGGCTGCTTGTGACATACCGCGAAGCCGATGATACCCATATCTTCAGCGCGGGTATCCATCGCGCCGCACAGACACAGCTGTATTTTCACGGAACACCGTTCCTCGCCGCCGCAAAGGTCTCTTTCCCGACCGATGAAGACGGACGGCCGGTCTGCAAAATCCACATCGACTTCCCCGAAATTCCCTCCTGCCGCATCATCAAGCTGTTTCTCAATGCGGACGGAACCGCACTTCTGCGCGAAGAAGAAACGCCGGGTGCAGGTCTTCTCACAAGCACCGTCATTGGCTGGAAAACCAATCTCTCCCAGTCGGTTCAGCCGGTTCTCGGCGGCGCACTCGACAAAATCGACAATGACTATCTATCATATCGCATCCGCCGCACGCTGTCACCGGAATTGAAACTGCGTCGGGTGCCAATGGAGTAACACATGAAGAAACGACTGATTTCCCTGATTCTTGTACTTTGTGCCTGTACGATACTTCTGTCCTCCTGCGGACAAAACGAAGCCGAAGCTGCCGCCGCCGATCTGCTTGACCGCTGTATTGCCTGCGAAGCCGATGCCGTCGCCGCAGTCATGGGCTATGCGGTTCCGGCGCTGACGGATATTGAAAGCTACACCCTTTCGCGCATGGAATATAAAATCATCGGTTCCGCACAGATGGACAGCGTCCGTTGGGATGTAACCTTTGATACACATCTGTTTGACATCATGAATCTGCTCAACGATGCCCTGGTTTACACCTACGCAAGCAGCTCCACCGAACCGTTTGATCCCAATTTCTGGGTTCTGGAACAGCTGAATACCGGCAACGCCCCCCGCGCAAACTTCCGTGCCGTTCTGCCGATGATTCGTTCTGAGGACGGTACCTGGTCCGTGGACACCGACCGCATCGGTGATGATGTCCGCGATGCCATTTCCGGCGGAGCGTATTCGTGGTATCAAGCGTATGCAGAAACATTTGGTGAAGAGAAAACACCGACTACCTGAATATCCGAACGGTACAGACAATGCAGTACGCATTCGTTCTGTACCGTTTTTGTCAATTCGACAGATCGACGGCACTCAGATACACAATCCTTCATCCGTTGTATCTTTTCGATAAATTTCATTTTTATTCATGAAATTTCCATATTTGTATGATATACTTGACAATACCTGAATGTGAATTTCATAGTTATAACCACTCTAAAGAAGGAATATCATGCAAATCAAGCAATTTTTCCAATCTAAGGCAATAACCTCGTGGACAACCGTCCCACGTATGCCGCGTGCCATCCCGCACAAGGGATTACGATACCTCATTCAGATCGGCGGATGGGTCATTCTCGCGCTGTTCCCCGTCTACTGCTTTCTGATGACGGAATACATCCATTACGCAAGCAAGGCGAGATTCTTCACCTTTCTCATCGAACGTATTCCCGTCGTCCTCTTCGGTTTGGGACTGTTTTATCTCTTATGGCTGTGCGTGCTGTGTGTCTGCCGCAAAGGATGGATTTCCTTACTGGTCTTCGGTACCGCAGTCAGCGCCGTTGCCTTTACCAATTACATGAAGCACGCCATGACAGGCGATTATTTTTATCCGTGGGATGCTCTGCAAGTCAACAAAATCGGCGAGCTGACACAGTTCATTACGGTACCGTTCCCCATTCTGTACATCCTCATGATCGCTCTGATCGCCGTTATGGCAGTCATTGTCCGCTGCAGCGGTGCCGCACTGCCGATAAAATGGTTCGTGCGTCTGCCCATTCTGCTGATCACCGTCGGATGCATGGCGTTTTCCGTTTCGACCCCCGATCGCGTGACAACAATTCTGAACCGCAATGCGCTGTATCTGGAAGACATGGCGCTGCAGACCTCCAACTACTCGGTCAACGGTTTTGTCGGTGCCTTCACCGTCAATGTTCTCTCCTCCAACATCCAGCGTCCCGAAGGATATTCCGAGGATACGATTGCCGCGCTGCTTGAAAATCATGTCGCCTCCGAGCAAGCAGAGGACTTCTCCTACCCCGACATCATTCTGATTCTGTCCGAAAGCTTCTGGGATCCGACTCTGCTTCCGGGCACCGCCTTTTCCGACGATCCGCTCAAAAACTACCGCGCGCTGATCGAGGAAGACGGCATCATTTCCGGCGTATTTTCCTCCCTGCCGGAGCGGTATGCCGGTGCGCCTGTTGAAGATTTCGGTGACGCGCTGAT
>JAFYTT010000241.1 GCA_017558715.1 Clostridia bacterium
CACCGAACTGTACAAGAGATATGTCCGAAGATGGAGAAAGGTCAGCCCGGAAACCTTATTTGAGTTGGTCGTGTTTGGTTATATGCAGAGACGTTTCTCCACTCGCCAGATTGAGGAAGCATGTCGGACGGATCTCCGGTTTATGTGGATTCTGCAGGGAGAACCGATACCGGATCACAGTACGATCGATCGTTTTTTAGATAAGCGTTTGGCAGATGTGATCGAGGATCTGATCTATCAGCTGGTAGATCGGTTATGCGTACTTGGTTAGGTACGGTTCCGGAATATGTTCGTGGACGGAACAAAGCTGGAAGCCAATGCCAATCGGTATACCTTTGTATGGAAAAAAGCCGTCGAAAAGAATCTGAAAAAACTGACCGCTAAGATCGAAGCGCAGCTTCCGGTCATAGCAGAGCGTTACGGAATGGTCTCGTGCGTCACAATTGAGGACGCATATGAGGCTCTTGTCAGCCATGCCGAGATGACTGGTCTGGAATTTGTTCACGGCAGCGGAAAACGGAAAACACAGCTTCCGAAGGATATTGAACTTCTCGGCGGTTTTCTCGCCAAAAAAGAGGAATATCTTGGTCATCTCGGCAAAATGAAGCACCGCAACAGCTATTCCAAGACAGATACCGACGCGACCTTTATGCGCATGAAGGATGACTATATGCGCAACGGTCAGCTCAAGCCCGGCTACAACATCCAGATCGGTGTCGAAAGCGAATACATCGTCACCTGCGGTGCTTTCTCCAACTGCACCGACGTACAGACCCTGATTCCGTTTCTGGAACGCTTTCACAGTCACACAGAAAGGAGAATGGAACAGATCATCGCCGATGCCGGTTATGAAAGCTCCGAGAATTATCAGTATCTGGAAGAACACGGACAGAAATCCTTCATCAAGCCGACGAACTACGAAATCAGCAAGACACGCGCGTATAAGGCTGACAAATACAGCATTGAGCATATGCAGTATGACGACGAATCCGACTGCTTTATCTGCGAAAACGGCGAAATTCTGCGCTTTTGTCGGGAAGAAATCAAAACCACCGCGAACGGTTATAAAACACGCATCCGCATTTATCGAAACGAAACCTGTGCCGGATGTCCTCATCTCGGAAAATGCCACAAAAGAAAGCGCGGCTTCGATCGTGTAAAATATATTGTATAAACTCCGAAAAAGCAGTATAATAAAAAGCAAAGGAGATGAACGCAATGAAAAAAGAGAGACTGAACCCGAGAAGCAAAGAATTGCTGCGGGAAATGATGGGGATGTACCAACCGAAAACGGTAGGAGATATCCAGGCAATGCTGAAAGATCTGTTTGCCGATACGATGGAAGACATGCTGAAAGCGGAACTTGATGAAGAACTGGGCTATGCCAAAAACAGCCAACAGCCGAAAACAACCGGCAATCGCCGGAACGGCAGTTATCCTAAAACAGTCCGGTCCAATATCGGTGAAATCAAGGTCAATATCCCTCGTGACAGAGATGGCGAGTACGAGCTGGAGCTGATCCCCAAGGCACAAAGTACGTACCCACAAAGCACCGCAAAGAATTCTGTGCCGATCTGAAGGCAATTTACAGTGTAGTCAGCGAGGGTGAAGCGGAGCACTGACTGGCTGTTCTGAACGAGAAATGGTGCAAACAGTATCCGTCTGCCGTGCGGGTCTGGAACGACAACTTCTGCTATGTCCAGAGGCTGTTCGATTACCCGGCGGAGATCCGGAAGATGATCTACACTACCAATGCCATTGAGAGCTTTAACTCTGCACTGCGCAAGGTAACCGACCGAAAGTCGGCCTTCCCGAATGAGATGGCAGTGATGAAGATTCTCTACCTGCGGACGATGGATATTGTCCGTAAGTGGACCATGCCCTATCCGAACTGGAGTCTCATCCGTGGTAAACTCGACCTCCTCTGGGGCATTGAGTGGGATTTTTGACCCTTCGGTGTCATTTGTTTACACAAACATATTGACAGGACATGGAAGTTCGTTTCCATGAAGGTTCCTTGTTGGGCTATTTATAATATGGGTAAATTTAAGACTCAGAAGAAGAACACACAGCCATATTTGCAGGATTTATTAAGATTATTCCTCGGAGTAGTACCCGTCTTCACGCAGCATCAATGCCGGGGAACCGAGGTGTGCTTTTCCACATTCCTTCATCTGCATATTCTTTTTCGCTTTTTGCGGAACAGCAGCAATGAGGGATTCCGCGGGACAGGAGGAGAAAATCCACATGGTACCAGCGTCTCCGTGCAGTCGGTAACATACATCAATGCCAACAGAAACAGTGTCGGCAGGACAGGGTCTGACAGAACCGTCCGGCAAACGGCAGTAGAGGTATGGAGCAGACATATGTGCTGGCAGGGACAGAAGTCCGTCCTCTCCGCGCAGACTTTCGACGGTGATGACATAATCGGAGGAAGCATTTTCCTCTACTTTGATTTCTGCTGTGACACGGAAACCGCCTTCCGCGTACAGAGAGAATGCAGCGCTCTGATCGGCGGGAGTAGCCGGAGCGATACGCAGAATGCCGTCGTACGATTGCAGAAGGGCTTCCTGCAGTGCCTTTGCAACGACCGGTACGGTTTCGAAGTCAAAGTGCGTGAAATCGTCGGGACAGAGCTTATAGCGCTTATGATTGTCCGTGTTGACAGGACGGTACCATTGCGGGGACTGGTACGGAGGCTTGCATGCAGGCTCTTCCTGCTCGGCGTTAAAGCCGTTCGGATACGCCTGGAAGATGTCCATCATGGAACGGCAGAAGCGGTAGACATCGTCTGCCATACCCATGCGGGCAAGGAAGATCGGCGTCATACGCCATTGCATGCCGGCATTGTCACCGGGGTCGCTTGGGAAGCTTGACAGGTTCAGCTGATTCGTCATTGCGTCAAACAGCGGTGTTCCGCGGTCAGCAAGACCGAGGTCACCCGACGGATAAAGCGGTGCAAATTCGACGTACGGGAACAGGTGGTGGCCTTCGGGCATACGATCCGGTCCGTGCTTGCGGCGGCGATAACCGTTCTCCTCGCGGCCGACTGTGAGGACATGGTCCTCTCCTGCCGGCACTCTGCCGCGGCCAAGACCGTTCAGGATCTTTTCGCCGTCCCAGTCATAGCCGATGCGCATCGGTTCCGTGACGTAATCCGTCAGATGTGCGATGGCATCTTCCAGACGCACACGCATTTCTTCGGGAGCAAGCGGCAGACAGGTGCGGAAGAGCACGCGCATCATTGCAAGGTCCGTGATGGTATCGTCCATCAGATGATTGCCTTCATAACCGCAGGTGTCGTGCGTATGATAAAGACCGTCATCCTCACGCACAAGCATCGCAAGGTAGTATTCCGCACATGCAAGGAGCATGGGACGCGCATGAGTCTCAAGGAACTTCTCGTCACCGGTATAGCGGTAATGGCGCCACATTTCCATTGCCATCTGAGAGCCGGGCGTATGGTTATTGGAATCGTATCCGGCACCGCGTCCGTAGCGGTCGGTGACATCATGGAAGAATGCACCGGGACGCTTCTTCAGGCGCTCTGCGAACAGGCATGCCGTATCAAGGCTGTTTCTGCGCATGTCATAATAATTCATAGCAAGATCGCCGCAGCCGGCCGTTTCCAACGGTGCAAAGACCTGCTGCATGTTGTAGTGGAAATAGTAAGCCCACGGTTCAAAGTCGTGATAGAAGCCCCACGGTCCGTGCATAAATCGCATTGGGTATGCACCGCGGTTGGCGCTGTACATGTAATAGAGATACAGATAATAATTGTTTTCCAGATAATCGTCGGACAGCGCGATGAACGAACGGCCCCAGAAGGATTCCCACGATGCACGGTGATCCTCGTACAGCTTGTCTTCACCGATGCTGATGGCAGCATCAAGCGCTTCTGCACAGGCAGCCTTCGCCTGTTCTGTGGTATCTGCAATACGGATACAGTAGTAAAGCGTGATGTCGTGCTCCTCGGACGGCGGCAGAGCAATGCTTCCTTCGTGACGGTTCTGACGGACTGCCATTGCTGCAGGACGCGAGGAGATCATGGCAAGACCGAGGCAGAAACGGGTCGTACCGAGGTCCTGCGTAATGTAAATGCGGTCATTTGTGACAGAGGCATCCGTGCCGTCAAGGCCGATCTCGGGATGCGGCAGCTGCTGTGCATACCAACGCCACAGTGTACGGCTGCCCCAGCGCAGGAGACGGATCTCCGGGGCGTCGGCTTCCTCCGTTCTCATACGGCAGTGCAGGACAGACACATGGGCATCGGAGGAGGCAAATGCACGTGCATGAACCTCGCCGATGGGGGTGACGGCATTGATTTCTGCGGTCGCATCGGAAAGGGAGAGACGTGTCTCATATTCCTTTTGGTACATGTAGTCAAAAGCGGGGTGA
>JAFYTT010000242.1 GCA_017558715.1 Clostridia bacterium
CAGCACATCGGCGTGACGGCTCTTTGCGGCGCTGATTGCGTCATAAACGACAGATGCGGGATCGGAGCCTTCGTCATGGCGGACAAGCTCGACACCGACACGGTCTGCCCAGACTGCGATCTGGTCGATTGCGGCGGCACGGAATGTGTCTGCGGCGGCAAGGATCACTTTTTTGCCATCCTTTTTGAGCAGATTTGCGATTTTTGCAATGGAAGTGGTCTTGCCGACACCGTTGACGCCGATGACGAGGACAACGGCAGGGGAGGTGGACAGATTCAGCGGTTCGCCCTCACCGATCATTTCGGCAAGAATCTTCATCAGTGCGAGACGAGCATCCTCCGGCTCCGTGATCTTGTCGCGGCGGACTGCCTCCTGCAGAGATTCCAGAATCTGCTCGGTTGTGCCGACACCAACGTCGGAGGTGATCAGAATCTCCTCCAGTTCCTCATACAGATCGTCATCAATGACGGTGTAGCGGGAGAACAGGGAGGTGACCTGCTTGAAGACAGCTTCTTTGGTCTTTTTCAGACCTTCTTTTAATTTCTCAAAAAATCCCATAGGTAATTCCTCTGTATGTTGTCAATTTTACTTTAAGTTATCCTGAAATTTTGCGACTTCATTTGCACCGATGGACAGAACGGTAGAAATACCGCGTTCAACCATCGTGACACCGTACAGGCGATCAGCGACCTCCATGGTACCGCGTCTGTGCGTAATGACAATGAACTGTGTGCGATCGGTGTTCTTGTGCAGATAATCGGCAAAACGGTCGACGTTCACTTCATCAAGTGCCGCTTCGATCTCGTCCAGAATACAGAACGGAGAGGGGTTGACCTTCAGCAGCGCAAAGTAAAGTGCAATGGCGACGAATGCCTGCTCACCGCCGGACAGCAGCATCAGATTCTTGATGATCTTGCCGGGCGGTGCGACATTGATTTCAATGCCGGATTCCAGAATGTTGTCCGGCTCCGACAAAATCAGTTCTGCATGACCGCCGCCGAACAGTTCACGGAAGACGATCTGGAAATGATGGTTGATCTGGCGCATTGCCTCGGAGAAGCGGGTACGCATTTCACCCTCAAGACCGAAAATGATGTCCGCAAGATCGGTTTTTGATTTGGTCAGATCCTCGACCTGCGCGGTCATGAAATCATACCGCTCCTTGACGGTCGTATATTCCTCAATGGAGGAGACATTGACAGGACCGAGTGCCTTGATCTTGGATTTTAATCCCGACAGACGGGATGCGGTCTGCGTACGGGTGTCTTCGGTTACTGCGGGATATCCGAGTAATGCGGCGGCGGAATAGGTCAACTCGTATTCATCCCAAAGGGCGGATACCTTCTTGTCCTGTTCGTTCTGCGCCTGTCCGAGCTTGTTGTCCGCTTTGGTGAACTGACGGAGCAGCAGTTCCTTGGTGTGGGTCTGCTCCTTGATCTGCGCACGGAGCGCTGCGGCCTTTTGTTCACAATCAAGCGTCATCGCGCGGTACTGCTTTGTTTCCTCATCGGTTTTGACAGCGTCAGATTCCAACTTTGTGATGGCGGCGCGGTTTTCTTTGATCTGTTCCTGATACGCCGTTCTGCGTTCGACAAGCGATGCGTTTTCCTGGCCGAAGGCTTCCGTGCGCGCGGTGATTGCGGCAATGGCGGCTTCTTCTGCGGAAACGGCACCCTCTGCCGCTGCAATGTCGCGTGCGGTTTCGGCAAGCTTGATCTGATGACGGGACAGCGTTTTCTGCGCCTCGTTCAGTGCTTGACCTGCCGTTTCGCGTACCTTTTCCATTTCGGCACGTTCTTCTTTCAACTGCTGTTCGCGGACGAGTGTATCGTCATATTGCTTCTGCAGGCGGTCATGCTCCTCGCGGAACACATCTCCTGCACGGGACAGCTTTTCTTCATCTTCGTCAAGAGATGCAAGCATGGCGCGGTCATTCACAAGCTGTGCTTCGATGACCTGCTGCTGGGTCGCTTCTGCCTGGGAAAGTGTTGTGATCATCGCGGCATTGACACGGATTGTCTCGATCTTGTCGCTGTGAACCTTCGCTTCCTTATCAAGGGTGGAAAGCTCGGATTTGATGGCTTCGATCTCGCCCGACAGCACACGGCAGTCCTCACGCAGACGGTCGATTTCGACGGTACGTGTCAGCATACCGCTGTCATGCTTGACCGAGCCGCCGGTGAAGGAACCGCCCGCATTGACCTGCTGACCGTCGAGTGTGACGACGCGATAACGGTAATTGTAAGCCTTTGCAAGCTCAGCCGCATGGTCAATGTTGTCGCAGATCATGATGCGTGCAAGCAGGGAACGGATGACAACGCGGAATTTCTCATCACATGTCACAAGCGTATCGGCAAGACCGACAAATCCGCGCTGGGACTTGGCACGGTCGAGGCTTTCACCAAAGTCGGACGCGCGCATCGTTGTGATCGGATAAAAGGTTGCACGCCCCGCGTTGTTCTTTTTCAGATGGTTGATCGCCGCCTTGGCGGATGCTTCGTCTTCCACGGCGATGTTCTGAATTGCGGCGCCGAGCGCTGTTTCAATCGCAGTCGCATACCGCGGATCGACGGAAATCAGCTTGGACAGCGGTCCGTATAACACCGCACCGGGCATCTTTCCTTTTTCATAATCGCTCATGATGAAGCGAACAGAACGGCTGTAGCCCTCGAACAGCTCCTCCATGCGGGAGAGCGCATCGATGCGGTTCTTTTTCGCGGTGTAATCCAGATAGACCGCGTTCTGTTTTTCGCCGAGCGTCTTTTTCTTTGCGGCAATATCGGCAAGTGCCTGTTTTGCCGTTGCTGTCTGCTGTTCGTACTCGTCGGATTTTTCCTTGTACTTTGCCGCGCTTTCCCGTGCACGTGCGGAACGTTCCTCGAGCAGAGCGATGTTTTCGAGATACTTTTCGCGGCTTTCGCGGATTTCCTCGCGTTTTGCCGATTCGGCATTCTTAGTGGAATTGAGCGCGGAGAGTTCTGCCTTGAGATCACCTGCCGCACGTGCCGCCGCCGCGATTTCCTCGCCGATGGCAGACAGACGGTTGTAGGCTTCATCCAGTGCCCGATCGGCTTCTTCAAGAACCGTGCGGTCCTTTTCGCAGACAGCTTCTGCCGCAGTCTGCCGTTCTTTTGCATCGGCAAGTGCGGACTGTGTCAGCGCAAGACGTGCTTTCGCCTGTTTTAACTGTTCTGCCTGTGTCTGTTCGGCATCTGCGTTTTCGTCCAGGCGAGCATTGATGTGCTGGATTTCGTTTTCCGCAACCTTGCATGCGCTGTCCAGCTGCATCCGTTCTTCTGTGATGGCGGCAGACTTTGTACGGAGCTCGTCCGTTTTTGCCTGATATTCCTGTGACAGCGTGTAAAGCCGCTCACTCTGGGTTTCCAGATCACCCAGAAATTCGCAGGCACGCTCATAATCGTTTTTGGACAGCTTGAGTGCATCCTCAAGTTCGGAAATCTCCGCTTTCAATGCCTGCATATCGTAAAGCCACAGGGAAATGTCAGCTTCCTTTTTCTGCTCGTAAAGCTCCAAGTATGCACGAGCCTTTGCGCTTTCCTTCTCCAGCGGACCGACACGCGATTCCAGTTCTCCGGCGATATCGGCAACACGGATGAGGTTGTCTTCTACCGCAAGCAGTTTTTTCTGTGCTTCTTCTTTTTTGTATTTGTATTTCGCAATGCCTGCCGCTTCTTCAAAGATGGCGCGGCGTTCATCGCTTTTGCGGGAAATGATTTCGGCGATTTTACCCTGACCGATGATCGAATAACCCTCGCGGCCGATGCCGGTGTTCATGAACAGCTCGTGGATATCGCGCAGACGCACGGGTTTTGCATTGATGAAATATTCACTTTCTCCTGTGCGGTAATAGCGGCGTGTGACGGTGACCTCGTCGTAGTCGGTTGCCAGTCTTGCGCCGTCCGCGTCTGTGTTGTCAAACGTGACGGAAACCTCGGCAAAGCCCATCTGACGGCGCGTGTCCGTACCGCCGAAAATGACATCCTCCATGCGGCTGCCGCGCAGATTCTTCGACGAGATTTCGCCGAGAACCCACTTCATTGCGTCGGAAATGTTGGACTTGCCGGAGCCGTTGGGACCGACAACGACCGTTGCACCGCGGTCAAAGGTCAGCTGAGTTTTATCGGGAAAGGATTTGAAGCCTTGTAATTCCAGGGATTTTAAGATCAAAGTGTTGTCTCCTTTTCATTGTCCGGCGTTTCTACACCGAAGAGGATGAGTGCCTGATAGGCTGCCATCTGCTCGGATTCGCGCTTGGAGGAACCTTTTCCGTGACCGATGACATTGGAATTGAGACGTGCTTCCGTCTCGAAGGTCTTTTTGTGGTCGGGACCGGATTCGCCGACAAGGACATATTCGAGGATTTCTCCGGGCTTCTGCTGTACGATCTGCTGCAGGATGGTTTTGTAATCCTTTGATCTGCCGTTTTTGAGGACAGACGCCTCTTTCTTGACATAGGGAAGCAGGAAGCGTGCGGTTTCCTCTTTCCCTGCATCAAGATAGATGGCGGCAAGGAGCGCCTCAAAGGCGTCGGCTAAAATGGACTTGCGGAAGCGTCCGCGATTCAGTTCCTCCCCGTGTCCGAGCAGAAGATAGTCGCCCAGCCGGATTTCGTTTGCATATTTGCAGCAGGCATCCTCGCAGACCAGTGCGGCGCGCAATTTGGTCAGCGCACCTTCCGGCAGAGATTTGAAGGCGGAAAATAAATATTCGCTTGTAATGATGGACAGAACGCTGTCTCCGAGAAATTCGGAACGTTCGTTGCAGTTGATCTGCTGACCGGATTTGGTACGCATTTCATTGGCATAGGAGGAATGGGTCAGCGCTTCCGTCAAAAATTGGCGGTTCTGAAAGGTATAACCGATGGTTTCCTCAAGATATTTCGGATCCAGCGGATAATCATGTTCGGTAGTCGGATTCATAATGCTCCTTTTGGTGGATGGATTGTGACATGGCGGACACGACCTCGACAGAAAAGAGTTCTGCCGGGGAACGTGTCGGGGCTTATGTCAGGTGTTTGATTGGGCAGCGGCGGTGTCTGCTGCGGTTTTCTTGCTTTGGGCAACACGTCGGACGATTTCATCGTTGACATTGCCTGTAACATATGCGGCTGCCTGTCTGCAGGCATTCATGATCGCACGTGCATCGGCAGAACCGTGTGCTTTGATGACCGGTTTGGAGATGCCCAAGAACGGGGAACCGCCCGCTTCGGACGCGTCAAAATCGCGTTTGAGTTGATAAAGCTCTTTCTTCAGAACGAGTGCGGAGAGCTTGGTGCAGATGTTGGCATACAGCATTCGCTTCATGCGCTTCATGAAGAACGAGCCCATACCCTCGATCAGCTTCAGAATGATGTTGCCGGTAAAGCCGTCTGCAACCAGCACATCGCATTTACCGAACGGAACTTCTTTGCCCTCGACATTGCCGATGAAGTTGATCTGTTCGTTTGCGGAGAGCTTTTCATAGGCTTCGGCGATGACGGGTGTGCCCTTGTGAGATTCCGTGCCGTTGTTGGCAAGACCGACTGCGGGGTTGGCAATGGAAAAGAGCTTTTCCATGTAGACAGCTCCCATCAGTGCAAACTGTTCCAGATATTCGGCGGTGACCGTCACATTGGCACCCGCATCCATCAGAAGCAGAGGACGTTCAAACGGAATGAGTGCGGCAATACCGGCGCGGCGAACACCCTTGACACAGCGGACGATCATCGAAGCGCCTGTAAACAGAGCTCCGGTGTTGCCGGCACTGACGAGTGCGTCGCCTATGCCGTCGGCAAGCATGTGCAAAGCCACGGACATCGAGGAGTTCTTTTTCTTTTTGATGACATCAAACGGGTCGTCTTCCATTGTCAGAACCTCATCGGCATGTGCCACCGTGATGCGTCCGGACTGCAGATACGATGTGCCGTCTGCCGATTCCAGTTCTTTTGTAACAGCGGCACTGTCACCGACGAGGATGTATTCATATTCAGGTGCCAGCGTTTTTGCGGCAAGGACAGCACCGCGGACGATCTCACCGGGGGCGTTGTCGCCGCTCATGGCATCAATGATAATTTTCATGCTTCGGTTTCTCCATTTTGGGAATCGGATTCATTTGTCGGGATTGCGCGGCAGATCGGTGACACAGCGGGAAGGATGCCGTCTTTCACCAGCTTTTCAGCGGATTCCAGCGCACGGCGGGCAAATTCGTCGTTTCTGCCCTTTTTGCCGCCCTTGACCTTGTAGCCGAGCTGCGGCATCAGACCGAAGTTGGCGTTCATCGGCTGGAAATCGGTGACGCGCTCGTCGCTGATGTAGGACGCCATTGCACCGAGCACGGTTTCGCGCGGGAAGTACAGCGGTTCCAGACCAAGTACACGGCGTGCGGCATTGACACCGGCGATGTAACCGGAGCCTGTCGATTCGATATAGCCTTCAACGCCGGTCATCTGTCCTGCAAAGAACAGGTTCGGGCGGGAGCGCATGGAATAATCGGCAGAAAGCAGCTTCGGCGAATTCATAAAGGTATTGCGGTGCATGACGCCGTAGCGCAGAAATTCTGCGTGCTCAAGACCGGGGATCATGCCGAAGACACGGCGCTGTTCATCCCATGTCAGATGCGTCTGGAAGCCGACAAGATTGTACATCGTCTTGTCGGTGTTTTCCTGTCGGAGCTGAACAACGGCATACGGCTCACGTCCTGTGCGCGGATCGGGCAGACCGACGGGCTTCAGCGGACCGTAGAGCAGGGTATCCATGCCGCGGCGTGCCATGACCTCGACGGGCATACAGCCTTCAAAGACGGTTAAGCCACCGTCCTTTTTGGATGCGGATTCGTCCTGCTTGTCAAAATCGTGAAGAGCGGCTTCCCTTGCCGTAATGAGTGCCTGATAAAACGCGGTGTATTCCTCACGCGTCATCGGGCAGTTCAGATATGCCGCCTCGCCCTTGTCATAGCGGGATGCCTCCCATGCTTTGTCCATATCAATGGAGGCAGCATCGACGATTGGTGCCGCCGCGTCATAAAAGTGCAGGTAGTCAGCACCTGTCAGCCGTGCGATATCGCGGGACAGCGCATCGGAGGTCAGGGGGCCTGTTGCAACGATGATGACAGCATCGGGATCGTCGGGGATTGCGGTAACCTCCTCCTCGATGACGGTAACGAGCGGATGATTTCTGATCTTATCGGTGATATAATCGGAGAAGTGTTCGCGGTCAACGGCAAGCGCGGCACCGGCGGGAACCTCGTTTGCGTATGCCGCTTCCATAATCAGAGAGCCGATGCGGACAAGCTCTTCCTTGAGCAGACCGATGGCATTGAAGACCTGATTGGAGCGCAGGGAATTGGAACAGACAAGCTCCGCAAAGCCGTGATAGCGGTGTGCGGGTGTGGACTTCTGCGGCTTCATTTCGTGGATGCGGACCGGGACGCCGTGACGGATACACTGCCAAGCGGCTTCGCATCCGGCAAGTCCCGCACCGTAAATTTCAACGGTTTTTGTCATGTCAGATCCTCGTGGTTGTCAGGTGCGGGCAAATCCTGCGTTTCTGCTTCCATCGGTTCGACCTCACGCTTGTAGCCGCAGTCCTTGTTGTGGCAGAAGATATAATCCTTGCCCTTCTTTCGGAACAGCATATTGCCGCAGGTCGGACATGTCTCGGTCTGCGGAATGTCCCAGGAGGAGAAGTCACATGTCGGATACTGTTCGCAGGAGTAGAAGATCATGCGGTTCTTGCCGCGCTTCTGGACGATCTTGCCGCCGCACTTGGGGCAGGGAACACCGATGTCGCGAAGAATCGGCTTTGTGAACTTACAGGTGGGATAATCCTCACAGGCATAGAACGCACCGAACGTACCGGGACGGATGACAACCGGCTTGCCGCACAGCTCGCAGGTCATATCGGTCGTCTCAAACTGAGCGTCTGCCTTGCTGGTATCGACAGTACCGTCGGCATTGAGCGGCTTGGTATTGCGGCAGCGCGGGTAGTTCGGACAAGCGGCGAATTTGC
>JAFYTT010000243.1 GCA_017558715.1 Clostridia bacterium
AGGCGAACCTTAACAAGACCAACCTTTTCACCGTGAGCGTTCATGTAGTCAACAACTTCTTCGCAGACGTCGCAGACAGAGCCCATAGCGATGATAACACGGTCAGCATCAGCTGCGCCGTAGTAGTTGAACAGCTTATAGTCAGTGCCGATCTTAGCATTGACCTTGTCCATGTATTCTTCAACAACTGCAGGAAGTGCATCGTAGAACTTGTTGCAAGCTTCTCTGTGCTGGAAGAAGATATCGCCGTTTTCAGCGGAACCACGGAGAGCGGGATGTTCGGGGTTGAGGGAGTGTGCACGGAATGCAGCAACTGCATCCATGTCGGTCATTTCCTTCAGGTCTTCAAAGTCCCAAGCTTCGATCTTCTGGATTTCGTGAGAAGTTCTGAAACCGTCGAAGAAGTTGATGAACGGGACGCGGCCCTTGATTGCTGCCAGGTGACAGACAGCACCGAGGTCCATGACTTCCTGCGGGTTGGAGCCTGCCATCATAGCGAAACCGGTCTGACGGCATGCGTAAACGTCGGAGTGGTCACCGAAGATGTTCAGTGCGTGGGAAGCAACACAACGAGCGGAAACGTGGAAGACGGAGGGAAGAAGTTCACCTGCGATCTTGTACATGTTCGGGATCATCAGAAGAAGACCCTGGGATGCGGTGTAAGTGGTGGTCAGAGCACCTGCAGCGAGAGAACCGTGAACGGTACCTGCAGCACCTGCTTCAGACTGCATTTCGACGACCTTTACCTGAGTGCCGAAAATGTTCTTCAGACCCTGAGCGGACCACTGGTCTACGTAGTCAGCCATAGGGGAGGACGGAGTGATCGGGTAAATACCTGCAACTTCAGTAAACGCGTAGCTTACGTGAGCGGCAGCCTGGTTACCGTCCATGGATATTTTCTTTCTTGCCATGTGAGTGTATCCTCCTAAAAAATATTCAGTATAAATATCTGTCAGAAAAGCATCCGCAAATATTTATCCGGATTCCTATATATTGTATCACATTTTCCCCCGATTGTAAAGGGAATTTTGATATTTTCTTTTGGAAATTGCGGAAATTGGTGAAAATTTTATCAATTCAAAGACGATTTCCCGCACTTATCGGTGAGATGCGATAAAATCGGCAACAGGCGTCGGATCATCAACGCTGTGCGGGTGGTGATCGCAGCCCGGCTTGACGATTTCCATGTAATCATAACCCGCGGAATACAGCGCATCACACAGCCGTCTGCCGTTGCGGCGGAACTCGACAACACGGTCGGAATCTCCGGCGACAAGCACAACGGGAACCTTTGTATCCATCAGTTCATAAATGCGGTCAACCGGCTGCAGATTCCGCGCGGCAATAAACGCATCCCGTGTCATACCGTACTGCTTCGGACATTCGAGATAGTCAAATCCGCCCTCGTATCGGACATCACACGGCCAGTCACGCATGTCAAGCACCGGCGCGTCAAGATACAGCACGGATACGCAGTCGGGATGGGCGCAGGTGAAGTTAAAGGAATACAGTCCTCCGCGCGAAAAGCCGAAGATATCGCACTTCTGATTCAGTCCGAATGCCGGAACAACAAAATCATAAAAACCCTTCATCAGCGCAACGGATGCGGGTGAGCCGAACATATCGGAAACGGAATAGTAGACCAGATACCAGCCGCGGCGGAGCATCTCCACGTCGACGGAATCAAACGCGCCGAGGAATTCCGCACGCCAGACCCACGGTTTGTCCTCACGTGCTTCTTTGGGGAAAATCACAACGGCATTGTGACCTGCAAATGGAAAATCGATTCTTTCATATCCGTGGTATTCGGATACGGTGTATTCTTTGATCATCATAACCTATACTCCTGTTTTTTATTTTTTGATACGCATAAAGAAATGCGTTTCGTCTTCTTCTGCAATATAAGCACCGTTTTTGAGAATTGCCCTGCAGGATGGCATATTATTTTTCAGCACACGCAGATAGATCTCGTCTTCCGGAACAATGGCTTTTGCAAGCTCCAAGCACAGAGCCAATCCTTTTGTACCATATCCCCGACCGCGAAATTCCCGTTTGATGCTGTATCCGATGTGACCTGCTCCTGTTCTTAAAACATCCGTCAGATGATGTCTGATCCGATATTCACCGACGAGCGCTTCGCCGTCCCAAAGATAATAATAGGTTTCGGGCACAAACCAATCGGGCATATTGACAGGATGCTCGTGCATCAAAAGCTCCGGCAAAACACGATCGCGGTATTCCTCAAACGAAACGCCCTCATAAGGATTTGTCAGTCCGTTTTCGTCGGCAGGCAGCGCCGTGACATACCGCCATTGTTCCACGATGTCAACATCGTTCATTTTTCGCAGTGCAAGCATCAGACGGATTCCTCCCGCTCTGACGTATCCAACAGCGCCAAAAACGCCTTGAACGCACTGGGAATACTGTAGATCTCCTGTATTTCACCAACATCCGCCCAGACATACGACGGCAATTCCTCTTTGACCCGGACTTCATACCCGCGCATGTGCCACTCAATATGCGTGAAGATATGCTTTGCATCGGGAAGCTGTGATACCTCTGTGGCGATGAGTCCCAGCGTTTGCAGATATCCGACGACCTCCTCCGCCGCAAGATGCTTGTCCACCGACGGAAACTCCCACAGTCCGGCAAGCAGTCCCTCGTCGGGTCGCTTTCGAATGGCATATCGGTCGCCGCACCGCAGAAGGAACACGGTCTTTTCGACCTGCGTTCTTCCCTTTTTCGGCGGTTTGTTGGGGTAGTTCATTTCTGTCCCTTCCGCGTGTGCACGGCACAGAGAAGAAAGCGGACATTCGTCACAGTGCGGCGCACCGTTCGGGACACAAACGGTTGCCCCAAGCTCCATCAGTGCCTGCGTCATCATCGCCGCCTCATCGGGTGTCCGCGGATAGATATCGGCAAGTGCGGCTGTCACATCATCCTTAGTTGTCTGCTTCATGATATCGGCATCATCGGCACACAGCCGTGTGACCACGCGCAGAACGTTGCCGTCAACTGCCGGTGTCGGCAAGCCAAAGGCAATGGATGCGATCGCCCCTGCTGTATACGCACCGATACCGGGCAGAGACAGAAGTGCACCATGGTCGGCAGGCAGGTCGCCGCCAAAATCCTCGACCAGGCGGATTGCCGCCTTTTTGAGATTCCGCGCACGGCTGTAATAACCGAGTCCCTGCCAGACCTTATTGAGTGCATCGTCGTCCGCCGCGGCAAGTGCTTCCACCGTCGGAAAGGCATCCAGAAACCGCGCATAATAGCCCTTGACTGCTTCCACGCGCGTCTGTTGGAGCATAATTTCCGAGATCCACACATGGTACGGCGTTGGACTGCGGCGCCATGGCAGATCTCTTGCAGCCCCCTGATACCAGTAAAGAAGCGGTGCTGTGATTTCATGTAAAATTGCTTGATTTTTCATAGATCATTCCGTATTTTTTCATCATGAGGTCGGCGTTTGCTTATGTCATTATTATAACGCAGGCGGTACGTTTTGTCAAGCGGACATCGGCACCGATTTTACCGGAAGTTTCCTTTTTTACCGAATATTGTGGGTTGCATGCTTGTGTGAAATGCTGTATAATGGAAACCGAAGTGTTCACTTCCATCCACGCAGGAAATCCGGCAGTTCGTTCATTCCGTCACTTCTCTGCCATCCGACAAGCCTCAAAAGAAAGGAACCAGACCATGAAATTAAAACCTACAGAATTCCGAAAACAACTCCGACGACGGATCACCGTCTGTCTTGCTGCAGCGCTTCTGCTGCTTTCCCCACCCGCGTCTGTACGTACATTCGCACTGGACGAGCAGGCACCTTCAGCAGTGGAAACACGCGCCGCGCAGTACAGCACAGTTCCTGTTTATATCGACGGTGTCCGATGCCCGTCCGATGCTTACATCATCGAAAACGGCGTTACTTATCTGCCCCTGCGTATTTTGGCAGAACAGCTGCTTCCGGGAGCAAACATATACTGGGACAGCAAAAACGGTTGTGCCGCGGTCAAAACCGATGCACTGACGCTGACTGCCGCGCCGGGTAATATCTACATCACGGCAAACGGACGGTATCTTGCCCTCTCCGCCCTGCATCCGGCACCGAACACACTGGTAAACGGCGTGACATATGTTCCTCTGCGTACCGCTGTCCGTGCGATGGGCGGCAGCATCCATTGGAACGCGGGCAAACGCGCCGTGGAAATCACACGCGGCTCGGGCACGATCACACCCGGGGAGCAATATTACCGCGAGGATGAGGTCTATTGGCTGTCGCGCATCATCTATGCGGAATCGGGTGCGGAGCCTCTGCGCGGTCAGCTGGCGGTCGGCTCGGTCGTCATGAACCGCGCCGCATCAAAGCAGTTCCCGAATACGATCTACGGGGTTATTTTTGACCGCAAATGGGGTGTGCAGTTTACACCGATTGCCAACGGTGCGATTTACAAAACGCCGTCCGAGGAAAGCATCATCGCCGCAAAACTGATTCTGGACGGATGCCGCATCTCCGAACAAGCGCTTTACTTTTTAGACCCGCGCCAGGCATCGAGCTTCTGGATTGTCCATAACCGACAGGCGCTGTTCTCCATCGGCTGTCACGATTTTTATTCATAACACCAAAGGCATACCAAAACCGCCGTCTCCGCAAAGAAAACGGCGGTTTTGCTGTTATACGGTATTGGTTCGGTAGCGGCGACCCAAAATGATCTTGACAAGCATTCCCCAAAGCAGAACACTTGCGGCAAGCGCACCGACCAGAAGAAGATCGGTGACGGCAAGCGGACTTGTGCGGAACACCGCGCCGCCGAAATAGATCATACCGATCTGTGCCGCGATAATACATCCGAAGATGACGACAAACGCACGGTTCGCGGCAAGACGGTGGATCGGGTTGACATGCGTGGTTCTTGCCGAAACGGAATTGGCAATATCGGCAAAGATGAACAGCGCAAAAAATGCACCGAGGAAATGAATCGGATTTTCATAATACCCGAAATGCTCCCGCATCCCCTCGCTGTGAACAAACCACAGACAAAGGGACAGCAGATAGGCACCCATCCAAGCAATACGGCGTACCATATAAGGACTCATGATTGATTCTCCGATCAGCTTCGGTTTCTCGCGCATTGTATCTGCTGACGGTGCTTCTCCCGCAAAGGCAAGCGAGCCGAGTGTGTCCATAATCAAGTTGACCCACAGCATCTGCAGAACCGTAATCGGTGCATCGATGCCAAACAGCGGACACAAAAGTGAGATACCGACCGCCGACAAATTGGTCGTCATCTGGAACATGATAAACTTGCGGATGCTTTTGAAAATCGTCCGCCCGTAGAGAACCGCTTTTGCGATGGAGGAAAGATTGTCGTCAAGAATCACGATGTCACCCGCTTCCTGTGCGACCTCCGTTCCGCCGCCGAGGGCAAATCCGACATCGGCACAGCGCAGGGCAGGTGCATCATTGACACCGTCACCCGTCATCCCGACAACAAGACCTGTATTCTGCGCAATCCGCACAAGGCGACTCTTATCCTGCGGCATGGCACGTGCGATGACACACAGACGCGGCAGAACAAGACGGATTTCATCATCCGTCATGCGCCCGATTTCCTCGGAGGTCAGAAGCAGATCATCCGTACAGCGGATAATTCCCGCTTCCCGTGCGATAGCCGCGGCGGTTTCACGGCTGTCCCCGGTCATCATCACGACACGGATGCCTGCGTCGGAAAGCTGCCTGACGGTGCGGCGCGTGTTCGGGCGCAGATCGTCCCGAATACAGATCAGACACAGAAACTGTCGGATCCCGTTCCGTTCCATGCACAGCGCAAGAACGCGTCCCGCTTTTTCGGTAATTGTCCGTATCTGCTTTTGCAGACGCTCACGGTCAAGTGCAACGGTCTCACCACCCCGGTCAAGTGCCCACACCACATCGCGCAGTATAAGTTCCGGCGCACCTTTGATGTAGGTCACATCTCCAACGGTAGCCATCGCATATTTTTTTGCGGAATCAAACGGCACACGGTCAGAAACGGTACACTCCGCGGGAAGATCGGTCGGCAAGTTCCCGTGCATCAGTATCGAATCGAGCAGTGCGCGGTCTGTCGCATTGCCGCCCTGTGCCGAAATATGCCCATTTTGCTCTGTCGGACGGCTTTGCGTGTTATAGGCACAGTTGACCGCGTAATGGAACGCTGCCGACGGTGCCTTGGAACGGAATACTGTATACGAAGGATAAGAATCCCACGCAGTCACAATTCCCGTCACAACAGGTTTCCCACAGGTCAAAGTTCCCGTCTTATCACAGAACAGCAGATTCATCGATCCTGCTGTTTCGATTCCGACAGGCTTGCGCACCAGAACATGATCGCGCTGCATCCGGCGGATATTGGAGGACAGTACAACCGAAATCATCATCGGAAGACCTTCGGGTACCGCCATGACGATCGTTGTGGTCGCCAGCATCAGCGCATGCATGACCGCGGACAGCACAAACGCAGGATCGGACAGCAAAAGACGTGTCCCTTCAAGAGAACAGCCGACATCCAGAAAAAAGGTATTGACAAGATACGACAGCGCAACCCCTGCAGCGGCACAGTATCCGACGCGCGACATCTGCGATGCCAGAACGCCAAGTCGGTTTTTGAGCGGACTGTCGCGCTCCTGTATCTGCAATTCCCCGCTCAGCGTACCGTATATCGTATTGCCGCCGACACGGCAGACCTGCATGGTTCCCTCTCCCCACGTAACAACCGTTCCGCGCAGAAGCAGACGGGAATCCTCTGTATTCCATTCGGTAATCGGCGCACCGCGATATGGCAGACGGTCGCTCTCCTGCGCCTCTCCGTTCAGCGCGGCAAGGGATACGCGGATTGCACCTGATATCAGTATGCCGTCTGCCGGTATTTTATCACCGGAACCGAGATAGACGCAATCACCAACGACCAGCTCCTCAATCGGGATCATGCGGTCACAGCCGCCGCGGCGCACTCTGCACCGGGTCCGCCGGGATTCCTCCTGCAGCTTTGCAAATGCATTTTCGCCGCCGCGTTCGGACAAAGCAGAGATCAGCGTTGCACACAGAATCGCCGCAGCAATCCCAACCGTTTCCCAGAGATCAAAGGTCTTAAACAAAAACAGACAGTTGATGCCGAGCGCACCGAGCAGAATTCGTATGATCGGGTCGGCAAACCCATGCAGAAACTGACGGAGAAAAGAAGTTTTCCCGATACTTTGCAGCGCGTTTGAACCATAACGTGCGCGGCTTTCAGACACTTCCTCCTCGGTCAGTCCCTCTGCCGCCGTTTGGATGCGGAACATATCCATCGTCCTTTCTTTTTGTATTTGGGACAATTCTATGCACGCAAAGTGCCGAACATGCCGCGGGCGACAAATACGGACAAAAAAACAGCCGCTGACCAAAAGTCAACAGCTGTTTGAGAAAGCGTATAATTAAAATTCGATGATCGCCCAATGCGGTCTGTGATCAGAGATCAAAGAAGCGGGAATATCTGCATCGAGGACGCGGATGCCCTCAGACGCAAAGACATAGTCGATCTTGACCGTGGGATTATCGGAAACCTGTGACAGCTTCTGTTCCTTCATAACCTTCGCGGTATCCTGCATTCTTGCAAAGATCGGCGCGAGGATCGGGTTGTCGGGTTCCATATTGAGGTCACCCATGAAAACGTGCGGTTGGGATTCCGCATCCAAAAGCGCACTTGTGATTTCGACGGCATACTTCTGCTCACCGGCCGACAGACCGAAATGAGAACCGAAGACAACAAGTGTCTGACCGTTAATCTCCACCTCGGCACGAAGCACACATCTTGCCTCACGCCATCTCGGCGGTTCCTCACCGGGTTCCAGCTCCCTGAGCGGAATCGGTGTGACAGAGAACGACTTGATCGAATGACGGGTCAGAAACGCATTGCCGTAGGAGCCGTTATAAAGATCAATGGCTTTGGCAAAACGGTAATTCCAGCCAAGTCCGCGCGCAATCATACCCGCCTGGTCCTCAGTCAGAGGATCACCCGGAAGATCGCGTACTTCGTTGAGCACGACCACATCGGCATCGGTTTCGCGCAGATATGCAATCAGCTTCTCCTGACTGCCCAGACGCTTTTCCTCAAAATCGTTGCAGCTCTGTATGTTATAGGTCATCACCTTGCATTGCATGGCAGAGATCTCCTTTCGCATCAAAAGAATAATGAAAGATCTTTATTCGACTTCGACAGCGTTTGCTTCGACAAATTCCATAACCATTTCGTACGTTGCGGACTGCTCCAGCGCATCCTCGCCGATATCCGCCATCATGGTCGCTTCATCGGGATATCCATAGTATGCCATCATTTCCTGCTTGACAGATGCCAGCTTTTCATCGCCGGGAACCAGATTTTCCTTTGCGGCTACAGCGAACATCGCCATATCCTGATTGACCTGTGCGATCGCCTGCTGTGCAAGGCTGTTCTGGAATGCGTCCAGCGTCATGCCGTACATGGATGCCATGGATTCCAGCGTCATACCGTACTGTGCGGCAGAATTCTGATAGGAAGCAAGGTAATTGTCATAATACATTTCCGCTTCCTTCTTGGGATAGTTGGAATAGGTGGTATTGGCAAGGATCGTATTCCAGACGAGATTCTGCTTGATGGCAGAGCGCAGATAAACCATATAGTCCGCAACGGTTGTGTAGGTGCTGTTTGTCGCGGTGGTGATCATCTCATCGGTCAGCTCCTCGGGCTTGACGTTTTCGGTAACGGCAGAAACGGTAACAGAGAGAACGGCTTCCTTTCCGTCAACCTCTGCATTGCCGGTGTGATCAGCGGGAACCGTCAGCGTGACTTCCTTTTTGTCGCCCGCAGACATACCGACAAACGCCGCGTCCAAATCGTCCAGACCCGTCTTGCCGGTACCGAGCGTCAGGGAAGCGTCGGTCTTTGCGAGTTCAGCGGCGTCAGCACCGTTGACCGTCGCGGTTACGGAGTAAACAACCTTGTTGCCTTCCACAGCGGCAGCACCGGTGTCAACATCCTTTGCATTGGATGCCAGAACAGAGTCGATCTGTGCCTGGACTTCGGTTTCGATTGCGGATGCACTGACTTCAACGCCCTTGTAATTGCCGAGAGCAACATATTCATCGTAGTTGTAGTCAAAGAGCTTGTCGCTGCCGCCGCAGGATGCCATCATGCATACGGTCAGAGCACAGACAAGAAGAAGAGTAAAAAGTTTTTTCATGATCGTTTCCTTTCTTGGATAGGGGTACGCCGTTCCCATGCATCGGCGCACCGAAACAGCATAGGTATAGTATAACACAGTTTTGTGAAATTGTAAAGAAGTTTTTGTGATTTTTCTTGAAAAAAGAGGATTTTCGGCCATTGAAAATTTACGGATTCGGCACCTCGAATTGACGGAAATCTATTGCAAATTTTCATTTTTCTGATATAATATATATGTTATGCTCATTTTTTGACCCTATTTTCAAAACAAACATTGAGAGGAATCAATCGATGACCAACCATTCTCTGACCAAAAAAGTCCATCGTCCGTCAGCGCAGCATCCGCTGCACAGCGACCGAGAGGGCATTCTGTCCGCGCTGATTTCGTTTCTGCGCCAGAACACCGTATTCTGCATTGCACTTGCTGCGGCAGGCATCACCTCTGTTCTTGTTCCGCCGGATGCAGAATACCTGTCCTACTTTGATTTCAAGACGCTGACCTGCCTGTTCTGCGTGCTCGCCGTTGTCTGTGCGCTGCGCAACATCCGCTTCTTTACCTGCCTTGCACGCGGCATCGTCAAACGGTTTTCCAGTCTCCGTTCCGCATCCGTTGCACTGATCGTCATCACGTTCGTCGGCTCGATGCTGATTGCAAACGATATGGCGCTTCTGACGTTCCTGCCGCTCGGCTATCTGGTTCTGACCGAAACGCACAAGGAACGGCACATGGCGTTCGTTTTCATCATGCAGAACATCGCCGCGAACCTCGGCGGTATGCTGACGCCGTTCGGAAATCCGCAGAATCTGTACCTGTATTCCTTCTATAACATTCCCACCGCGGAATTTACCGCGATCATGGCAATGCCGTTCCTTGCAGCCGTCGCAATGATCCTGATCTCCTGCCTCGTCCTTCCGCGCGAACCGCTGTCGCTGACTTACCGCGATGAGATTCATCTGCCCGCAAACAGAACCGCCGGTTATCTTGTCCTGTTCGCACTCTCCATCGTCATCGTCTTCCGCTTCATTCCGTACTGGATCGGTCTGCTCGTCATCCCTGCGGTCCTGTTCTTTGCAGACCGTGATGCGCTGAAAAAGGTCGACTATCCTCTGCTCGGTACATTCTGTGCCTTCTTCGTATTCGCCGGCAACATGAGCCGGATTCCCGCCGTCCGTGCACTGTTTGAGGGACTGCTTGAAAAGAACACCCTGCTCTTCTCCGCACTCTCCTGCCAGGTCATTTCCAATGTCCCCTCGGCGATTCTGCTCTCCCAGTTCACCGACAACTACCGCGAGCTGCTCTGGGGCGTCAACATCGGCGGTGCGGGAACGCTGATTGCATCGCTTGCCTCCCTCATCACGTTCCGTGAATATATAAAGCACAATCCCGGCAAAACGGGGCGCTACCTCGGTCTGTTCACGCTGATCAATGTCATTTTCCTCGTAACGCTTCTGCTGTTCTGCTATTTTGTGTGTCAATAACCATGTTTTCACGGGAATTTCATAAAAAAATCAACAAAATCAGTTGCAATATCACGAAAAATGTGATATAATATATTATATATACTGTAAAGATTCCCGACATATTTTACCTGCAGGTCCGGATCGGCACCGCGCAGAACCTCATTTTGCAGGATGAAAATTCATTCTGCCCCGAAAGGAATATTGTAATCATGTCTGCAAACCATCCGTCCGCAAATGCGCTCTCCGAACGCTATCTTGCGGCAAAACGCAACATCTTCGATACGCTGTATTCGTTTATGAACGAAAAGCAGAGAGAAGCGGTATATACGGTCAACGGTCCGCTTCTGATTCTGGCAGGTGCCGGCACCGGCAAGACCACCGTACTTGTCAACCGTATCGCCCATATCATCCGCTACGGCAACGCCTACTTTGACGATACCATTCCCGAAGGCTTGTCCGAGGCAAATGTTTCGGCACTGGAGCAGAGTACCTCTCTGCCGCCCGAAGCACTTGCTGATCTTGCCGAGAGCTTTTCCTCCCGTCCGTGTCCTCCGTGGGCCGTTCTGACCATCACATTTACCAACAAAGCGGCGAATGAAATGAAGGAACGCCTTGCAAAGGTCATCGGTGAAAAGAGCGAGGAAATCTGGGCAGGCACCTTCCACTCCATCTGCGTCCGCATTCTCCGCAAATACGGAGAACGTGTCGGTTATCGCTCGGGCTTCACCATTTACGACACCGATGACACAAAGAAGGTCATCCTCGAATGTATGAAGCAGCTCAACATCGATGATAAGCAGCTGCAGCCGCGCGCTGTCCAGAACGCGATCAGCCGCGCCAAGGACAAGCTGCAGACGCCGGAGGACTTCATGAACGAAGCCGGCTCCGATCTGCGTCTGTCCCAGATTGCGTCGATTTATGAGCTTTACCAGAAGCAGCTCTTCGACGGCAATGCACTTGACTTTGATGACATCATCATGCAGACCGTCCGTCTCCTTGCAAATGAGCAGGACGTCCGCGAGTATTATCAGAACCGCTTCCACTATGTCTGTGTTGACGAGTATCAGGACACCAACCATGCGCAGTTCATGCTGACGGTACTGCTCTCCGGCAAGTACAGAAACCTGATGGTCGTCGGCGATGATGACCAGTCCATCTATAAGTTCCGCGGTGCAACGATTGAAAACATCCTGCACTTCGACGATACGTATTCCGATGCCCGCATCATCAAGCTGGAGCAGAACTACCGCTCCACCTCCAACATTCTGAACGCCGCAAACTCCGTCATCCGCAACAACTTCGGTCGACGCGGCAAGGAACTGTGGTCGCAGGCAGGCGAGGGCGAGAAGATCGTCATCCGCAAGCTCGACAATCAGAACGAGGAAGCGCGCTACATCATCAACAAGATCATGGACGCTGTCATCCGTGAGAAACGCAAATACAGCGATTTTGCTGTTCTGTACCGCGTCAATGCACAGTCCTCCTATCTTGAAAATACCTTTGCAAAGTCCGGTATTCCCTACCGTCTGCTCGGCGGCACCCGCTTCTATGAACGCAAGGAAATCAAGGATGTCATCGCCTATCTGTGCGTCATCAACAATCCCGCAGACAACCTGCGTCTGAAGCGCATCATCAATGAACCCAAGCGCAAGATCGGCGAAACGACGCTCGGCGCACTTGAAAACATCGCAGCTTACGAAGACGTGACCATGCTCGATGCGATGCGCAATGCAGAAAAGTACCCGACGCTCGCAAAGTCCATTACCAAGCTGCACGAATTCGCGTTCATGATCGATCATCTGACGGAAATCGCAAAGACCGAAAAGCTGTCTGTCCTGTTTGAAAAGGTACTGGAGCTGACAGGCTACATGAAGATGCTGGAAGCGGCAGGCATTACCGAAATCGACCGCGTCCAGAACGTCAAGGAACTTGTCTCCAATGCCGTAGAATATGAAGAAAACAATCCCGATGCGACGCTCTCCGGATTCCTTGAGGAAGTCGCACTGGTCTCCGACATCGATAACTACGACGAGGAAGCCGATGCCGTCGTTCTGATGACAATCCATTCCGCAAAGGGTCTGGAATTCCCCGTGGTCTTCCTGCCCGGCATGGAAGAAGGTCTGTTCCCGAGCATCCAGTCTGCAATGAATCCCGAGGAACTGGAAGAAGAACGCCGTCTGGCATATGTTGCGATCACCCGTGCCAAGACCCGCCTGTATGCCCTGCATGCCCGTGAGCGTCTGATCTACGGCAAGACAAACTTCAACCAGAAAAGCCGCTTCCTGGAAGAAATTCCGGAAGAATTTGCCACGGTTGAGATTCCGAAATCCATTCGCCGTCAGGCAGAGGAAGCGGAGGCTGCGGCAAACGGCGGTGAACGTCCCGCAAACGGAGAACGCAGAAAGAAGATCACGATGTCCAAGGAATTCTTCCGCGAATCGGATCTGTCCTCCGGCGTCGGCAGAACCCAGAGCTATGACCGCTTCTCCGCAGGCGATAAGGTTTCTCACTTCACCTTCGGGCGCGGTGTGATCCTGTCTGTCCGTGAAATGGGTGCCGATATCCTTTACGAAATCGCTTTCGATACGGTCGGTACGAAAAAGCTCATGGCGACCTACGCAAAGCTCAAAAAATGTGACGACTGATTTTCACACAAAATACAGCCGCAAGCAGCATAAACAAAGCCATATGAACAACAGCACCGCAGAGGACGCAAGTTCCCGGTGCTGTTGTTGATTTTACACAAATTTCCAGAACAATCCGGCACATATAATGCGGTAATTTTGTGCCTTTCTGCCAATTTTTATGAATTGTTTGATTAACTATTGACTTATCCAATGATGTGTGCTATAATTAACTCGTAAAACGAAAGGTTATGTTTTACCAAAAATAACATTTCATTAAGGAGAATACTATCATGAAAAAGTTTGGCGCAATTGCACTTTCCGCTGCAATTCTCTCTGCTATGGCAGTTTCCGCATCCGCTGCTTACATTCCTCAGCAGGATGATCCCTCTACCATCCAGTTCACCCTCAACCAGGGCTACACCGCTTGGGCAGCTGACGGCGTAATTTCCGACGGCGAATACGCAAGAATCGATTTCAAGACCTCCCAGATCTCCATCGCTGCTGCTTCTGACGATGCTGCTGCTACCGCTATCCAGCTCCCCATCTCCCTGTACATGTCCTACGACGCTGAATACGTTTATGTCGCTTGCGAAACCGCAGCTGACCAGTACGTTTGCGACGTTGACGATGCAACCAAGGGTAACATGTGGGCTGCTCACGCAATCCAGCTGTCCTTCGCTAACATCGACGCTACCATTTCCGAAGAAAGAGTTGAACTTGGCTACTGCCTGTCCTCTCTCGACAACGAAATGTACTCCGTCTCCTGGTTCGATCCGATGGGCATCGGCTACAACCCCGATGACAACGGTGACTACATCGTCGTTAAGAACGGCAACGAACTCGTTTATGAAATGAGAGTTCCCTTCGCAGCATTCGAAGAAAAGAACCTGAAGGAAGGCGACAAGTTCCTCGGTTCCGTTATCTGGGCTATGGGTACTTCCGAAGACGGTGCAGCTGACCTGTACGTCCACGAACAGCTCGGTTACGGTGTCTCCGGTGACCCCGGTAAGGACCCGACCGGCCACGCTACCTTCACTCTCGGTGCAGCTCTCGAAGCTCCCGTTGTTGAAGATCCCGCAGTTGACGCTCCCGCTGAAGGCGGCGCTACCGCTCCTACCACCGCTGACGCTGGCATCGTTGCAGCAGCAGCTGTTATGGCAATCGCAGCAGGCGTTGTTCTCTCCAAGAAGCACTAATTCTGCTCTTTGAACAACCGTTCAATCCACTGATCCGAAACATTTATAACCTTTCGTTTAGATGAGTTCCCCGCAGTGATTGCGTGTGAACTCTTATCGGATAATGATGCACCCCCGGTGAAGCCATCGGGGGTGTTTTTTATGCAGAAATCCACTGAAAATTTCGCAATCCCCTTTACAAATTCCGTTTTTTATGATATCATATATGCAATATGATGTTTGTATCAAACATCCAATCTGACGAAAGCAAGGTATTTCAAAATGAAAGAAACGATCAATGTCGTATTTATCGGTCTCGGCGGCCGCGGCTACGGGCTTCTGAACATGGTACTCGACACCATGCCCGATGTCAACGTCGTCGGTGTCTGCGATCTCTATGAAGACAGAACAGAACGCGCAAAGGAAGCGGTTATCAACAAGCGCGGCAATACTCCTGTCGCAACGCTCGACTATCATGAACTTCTGAAAATGGAAGAAGTTGACGCTGTCATCACGCCCTCCGCATGGGATGCACATGTGCCGATCTGTATCGACGCGATGAACGCAGGCAAGTACGTTGCAACGGAAGTCGGCGGCGCATATTCCGTTGACCAGTGCTGGGAGTTCGTCAAGACCTACGAGCGCACCGGTGTTCCGTGCATGATGCTCGAAAACTGCTGCTACGGACGTGAAGAGCTGACCGTTCTGAACATGATCAAGAAGGGAATGTTCGGCGAAATCATCCACTGCGAAGGCGGCTATGAGCATGACCTGCGTGACGAAGTTGCACTCGGTCACGAAAATCGCCACTACCGTCTGGACAACTACATGAACCGCAACGGTGAACTGTATCCGACGCATGAGCTCGGTCCGATCGCCAAGTATCTGAACATCAACCGCGGCAACCGCATGATCTCCCTGACCGCAATGTCCTCCAAGGCACGCGGCATCAACGCATGGATCAAGGACAATCGCGGCGAAGATTTTGAAAACGCAAACTTTGCATTCGCACAGGGTGACATTGTCATCACCTGCATCAAGTGCGCACACGGCGAAACCATCGTCCTCAAGCACGACACCACCCTGCCCCGTGCATACTCCCGCGGAAACCTCGTTCACGGCACCAAGGGTATCTGGTCCGAGGACAAGTACGGCTGCATGTTCGACGGCTCCTGCGAAGGCGCTTCCTGGGGTCACAGATTCACCGATATGAACGAATTCTTCCCCGAACATGAGCATCCGCTGTGGAAGGACTACACGGCTGTCGGCGGTCACGGCGGTATCGACTACCTCGTCATGCGCGGCTTCGTTGAAGCAGTCAAGGCCGGTACGCAGACACCCATCGACGTTTACGACACCGCATCCTGGATGGTCATCTCCTGCCTGTCCGAGGATTCCATCGCAATGGGCTCCATGCCGGTTGCCATCCCCGACTTCACCAACGGCAAGTGGATCAAGCGTGAACCGTACGTCCGCTCCAAGTACTGTCTGGAAGAGGTCTGCGAGGATCTGTTCTGATTTCAATCAAACAAAACCGTTCTTTTGTCACAGAAAGGACGGTTTTTCTTTATATCTGCTTGACAATCCCTAAAAAATCGATTATAATACAAGCAAGTAAAAAATAACAAACAGGAGGCATACCATGACAAACATTACCATTGATCTGTCCAAAACGCTTGGTAAGATCAAACCGATGCATGCCGTCAACAACGGTCCTGCCGGCTCCGAGGTACGCGGCACGTCCAATTTCCCGCAGTTCCGTGAAGCGGGTATCCCGTATGTCCGCAACCACGATGCATCGTTCTATTCCGGTTACGGCGGAGAACACACCGTTGATGTTCACCGCATCTTCAAGAATTTCGATGCGGATGAAAACGACCCTGCAAGCTATGTATTCGCGCCGACCGACTTTTATCTTGCAGCTGTGGAAGCGGCAAATTCCAAGACCTTCTACCGCCTCGGTGCATCGATTGAGCACGGCTGGAAGGAAGGAACATATCCGCCAAAGGACTTTTTGAAGTGGGCAAAGATCTGTGAGCACATCATCCGCCATTACACCGAGGGCTGGGCAAACGGCTTCCACTACGACATCGAATACTGGGAAATCTGGAATGAACCGGACTGCCGCAACCGTGACGGCTCCAATCCCTGCTGGCAAGGCACAGACGAGCAGTTCATCGAACTTTATTCCGTCGCGGCAACGCATCTGAAGCAGTGCTTCCCGCATCTGAAAATCGGCGGTCCCGCGTTCTGCAATGCATGGCCGATTCCGTTCAAGGATGCATTCCTCCGCCACGTCAAGGAACACAACATTCCGCTGGACTTCTATTCCTACCATTGCTATGCAAACACCCCGTGCGAGGTATACGCCTGCATCGAATCGGGCGAGAAGGCGCTCAACGACGCAGGGCTGGGCGGCACAATGACGATTCTCAACGAGTGGAACTACATCCGCGGCTGGTTTGCAGAAGATTGGACGTATTCCCTGCGCATGGAAAAATCTCTCAAGGGTGCTTCCTACATCACAGGTACGATGTGTGCAGGACAGGCATCGACGCTCGGCATGCTGATGTACTACGACGCACGACCCTGCGGCATGAACGGCATGTTTGACACCGACACGCTTGCGCCGCTCAAAGGCTATTATCCGTTCCCGATGTTCAACACGCTGTACAAGCTCGGTACGCACGTCGACGGCGGCTGGCTTTGGGAAGATATCTACTACAGTGCCGCTACGGACGGCGAGAACAGTGCCGCGCTTCTGACTTATTATCACGATGATGACACCAAGGAAGGCAAGGATGTCACTGTGACATTCCGCGGTGCTGCCGAGGGTACGCGCGTGACCGTTTCCCTGCTTGATGAAACACACGACAATGAAGTCATCAGCGAGGAATATTTCACATCGGATACGTTTTCCAAGCGTCTGCACTTTGATCTGTTTACGACGTGGCTTGTCAAGATCGAGAAGGTTTAACCCTATCATCCATTTGACAAAAACCCCCTGCCATACATCCAATCGGATGCTGACAGGGGGTTCACTTTATTGTTCGCCGAACAGCGAATGATATTTACTCTCTGTATAGTATCGGCTTCCGTTTTTCATCTCTTTGTAGTCCGCTTCCGATGCATAAATTGTCACCGTATCAAAGCCGCGGTCATAATACCCTTCCAGTATGACATAATAGCCGTTTTCAGTCCTTGCCGCCACATTCATTTTATTGTAATCCCACGGATAAGAACCCATGTATTTCCAGCTATATCGCATTTCGCCCCAAAGCGACCGCGGATAATTCTGTTCGTGTAAAATCTCAAGGACATGACTGTCCAGCGTCACAGTACCGTAGATATAAGCGGAATTATACCATAAAAACGCTTCGACATCAGCGCGATATACGATTTCCTCGCCAAATGCCTGTGGGGAATCCGGCTCGGCATATAAGGTCTGCGGATACCCTCGCATGAAAAATTCCTGTGGCACAAAGAGATACCAGACCGCATTGATGACCAATACCGCCACCAACAGCGTCCAAAGAATCTTCAGCGTTTTTTTGAGAATTTTCCATAACTTTTCCATTTATCCACCAAAATACTTTCTGTCCAGCGACCGCATCTGAATTGCTTCGGCAATGTGCGATGCACCGATGACTTCAGTCTCATCCATATCGGCAACCGTTCTTGCAACGCGCAGAATCCGGTCATAGCCGCGCGCGGACAGTCCCATGCGTTCAAATGCGCCGCGCAGAAGCATTTGTGCTGCGTCGTCCATCGGACAGAACTGACGAATCTGCGGTGCGGTCAGTCGGGAATTTGCCGTCACCTCAACGCCGGCGGCATCGTAGCGCGCCTTGGCATAGGCACGTGCCCGCTCGACCCGTCCGCGGATCTCGGCAGACGATTCCTCCTTTTGCGGCGTGTTCAGCTCATCAAAGGTCAGGGACGGAATCTCAATCTGAATATCGATACGGTCAAGCAGAGGACCCGAAATGCGGGAAACGTACTTGCGGATGTCGTCGGGCTTGCAGGTACACGGAATCGTCGGATGTCCGAAGTAACCGCACCGACACGGATTCATCGCGCTGACGAGCATAAAACGGCACGGATAGGTGACCTTCCCCGCCGCACGGGTAATCGTGACAGCGCCGTCCTCCAATGGCTGGCGCAGAACCTCCATCGCGTCACGGTTGAACTCGGGCAGCTCATCGAGGAACAGCACACCGTTGTGCGCAATCGAAATTTCACCCGGTGCGGGAATCTTACCGCCGCCCGCCAGTCCTGCCGCGCTCATCGTATGGTGCGGAGAACGGAACGGACGCTGGACGATCAGCGATTTTCCGTCGGGGAGCATCCCGGAAATGGAATGAAGCATCGTCGTTTCAATCGCTTCGGAAAACGTCAGCGGCGGCAGAATCGTCGGCAAGCGTTTGGCAAGCATACTCTTACCTGTACCGGGCGGACCAATCAATAAAACGTTATGCTGACCAACCGCCGCAAGCTCCAGCGCACGCTTGGCAAGTCTTTGACCCTTGACATCGGCATAGTCGACACCGATATCATACGACAGCGCATGTGCCGCTTCACGGTCAAACACCGTCTGTTCCATCGGTGCACGTCCCGACAGATGGTCGAGCAGCTCCACAATATCGTGAACGGCGTACACCGTCACACCTTCGATGACAGACGCTTCTGCGGCGTTCTGGGCGGGGACATACATCTCGTTCTGTCCGGCGGCTTTCGCAGCAATGCACATACAGAGAATGCCGCGTACCCCGCGTACATCCCCCGAAAACGACAGCTCACCGATAAAGCACATCTTGGACAGATCGCCTTTGACGTTCAGTCGTCCGCCGGCTGTCATAATGCCGATCAGCATAGCCAGGTCATAAAAGGAACCTTCCTTGCGCTTGTCTGCCGGTGCCAGATTGACCGTCAATGCACCGTCAGGAAACATAACACCCGCATTGGCACACGCCGCCCGCAGACGCTCTCTCGATTCCCTGACCGCGCTGTCCGGCAGACCGACAATCTCAAACTGCGGAATGGAATTGATGCAGTTGACCTCAACGGTGACAGGAAACCCCTCGATTCCCATCAAACCTGCGCTGTAAACGGTGGATAACATAGTCACATCCGTGCAGGACACAGTTGTCCCGCCATCCTCTCTCATTTCTGTTATTATTATATCGCAAAATACACTTTTCGTCAAGAGAAAATCAGATCCTGTTTTCTGATTATCCATACGATCGTTTTTTTGCGCTCTTTTTGTTTATTCACGCTTTGTTCACAATTCCATGTTATACTGATAGTAACTAAAATCAACACGAAAGGAATTCCTATGAAAACGCGATATTTTCATTCTCTGCTGTCCCTGGTTACAGCATCCCTGCTCCTTGCCGCATGCGGTTCTTCCGATCCCGGTACAGCACCTGCCACCGACACAGCCGAACAAACCGCGCCCGCAGCGGCTGACACCGCTGTCACAGAAACAACCGTCGATCCCCGCTATGCGGATGCCATCGGTTCCCACGACTTCGGCGGCGAAGACTTCCACTTCCTCCTGTGCGGCGACGGTGACCCTTACAACTGGTCGGAAATTGACGTTCTCTCTGAAGGTGAAACCGGCGAAACGATCAACGACGGTATTTACGCGCGTAATCTGGCGCTGGAAGAACGCCTCAACATCAAGATTACCGGTCTTTTTGACATGAACGCCACCACAACGCTCACCAAAACCGTCAGTGCGGGTGACGATGCCTACGATGCGGCATGGCTTCGTCTGGATGCTGCCGGTCCTGCGGCTCAGACCGGTGCCGTGTATGACTGGCATGATGTTCCGCAAGTGGACCTGACCAAGGCATATTGGGATCAGTCCATTATCCGTGATCTCTCCATCGGCGGAAAGGTGTATTATCTGACAGGTGACATTTCCACCATCGACAATCAGGCGACCTGGATCATGATGTTCAATAAAAACATGGTCAACGAATATGACATGGAAGATCCCTATACGCTCGTTCGCGAAGGAAAATGGACACTCGACAAGTTCTCGGAAATGACCAAGGATATCGCACGCGACATCAACGGTGACGGCAAATACACGATTGATGATATGTACGGTCTTTCTACGACCATTGATACCATTTACGGTTTGTTCTACTCCACGGGACTGTCGTTCATTTCCAAGGACAGCGATGACCTGCCGTATTTCGATCTCGACATGCAGAAAGCGCAGGATGTTCTGGAACGCACAGCAGAAATCTTCAACGAGGGCAACCGCACACTCGTAGCTTCCCGCATCACTTCGCAGACATCGGATGTCATTTCCGGCATTCGTCAGGCATTCTTTGAAGATCGCGCGCTGTTTTACGCAGAAGTCATGTTCCACGTTGCCAATCTGCGTCAGATGGAAACAGACTTCGGCATTATCCCACAGCCGAAATACGATGAAGCACAAAAAGATTACATCACCTTTGTCAATCCCGCAGGTTCCTGTCTGACCGTACCGATTACCGTCGGCAATGTTGAGCAAAGCGGCATCGTATTGGAAGCGATGGCATCCGAATCTTACCGCCACTTGACACCTGCCTACTACAATACCGCGCTGCAGCAGAAATATACCCGCGATGATGAATCTGCGGAAATGCTCGATTTACTGCTTCAGAATCGCGTCTATGATCTGGCTATGATTTACAGCTGGGGCAATATCAACGCCAGTTACCGCGCTCTTGCAGACAAAAATGATACCGATTTGTCCTCTCTTGTCGCTAAACGTGAAAAGCAGGTTGTTTCCGGCATTGAAAAGTTTTTGGCAGCATTTGAAACCGAATAATCTTATTCATATATGACAAATGGGCTGAAGCACAACGGTGTTTCAGCCCATCTTATTTGTTCATCCGATTTGTTTTAACAGCGGGAGCAGCTCTGTGAGTGCCGCAATTTCATAATCGACGCGTACGCCCGTTTGATTGGTCTTTCCGTGCGGATTGAACCAGCAGGTATATAGCCCTGCATCCGCACCGCCGCGCATATCCGAGGTCAGGCTGTCGCCGATGATCAGAACTTCATCACGTCTGACATCCGGCAACGCGGCAAAACACGCATCAAAGAACGCCGCTGACGGTTTCTCTGCACCAATGGATTCCGACAGAAAAATTCTGTCAAAATATCGGTCGAGTCCCGATGCTGCAAGACGCTTGCTTTGTATAACGGTTGTGCCGTTGCTGACGGCGATCATGCGGTAGCTTCCGCGCAGTGCATCGAGAACCGCCTCGGCACCTTCTACGAAGTCGTGCTGTTCTCCAAGGTTGGTGAAATACAAATCCTGTGTCGATGGCGCGTCTCCCGCAAATCCAAGTGCAGAAAACAGCATTTCAAACCGTCCGACGAGGATTTTGTCGCGCGTGATCTCTCCGCGTTCCAGCCGCTTCCACAGCGATTCATTGATCTCGCTGTATCGCTGCACGGTTTCCTCGGTCGGCTCGATACCAATATGGGACAGGGTCTGACGGATGGCAATACGCTCACCGCGCTTGAAATCCAGCAGAGTATCGTCGATGTCCCAGAATAACGTCGTAATCATCTTACTTTTCCGTCATGCTGACAACACGTTCCGTCATTTGATATGCACCGTAGCCGCGATTGACAGCTGCCGCAATCTGAGCCGCATCCTTGGTCGCATTGCCCGTCAGCTCGAGCAGAGGACGGATGTTGAGCGCAGATGCATCGAGTGCGGACAGAACGGTTTCTACCGTCTTTGCGGGGTCTGCATCGACATCGGCAATCGTCTTTGTACCGATGGTCATGCCGTCACGCAGATTGGAAAGCGTGATATCCGCGGTCACACTGTCCGCAATCGCACCGAATGCAGAGCAGTCAATGCCCATCGTCTCATCACCGCCGGATGCAAGCGTCACCGCGTCCAGTTCCAGATTGAGCGCAACACCCGACAAGGTGGAATCCACACGGTTCAAAAACGACTTGACCGCATCGGTCTTTTTGATATTTGCGTCATACTTCGGTGACGTTGTTCCCGCATCTGCAGGAAGTGCATAGTCGCGGAGCATGATTTCGTCCACACCTGCAGCCTTCATCTCCGAAAGCAGGGACAGAACATAATCCTGCCCTTCCGTGGAATACACGGAAATCCAACGCGATGCACCGTCGGAATAACGGAAGCCTGCCGTATTCATCAGTGCTGCATCGGAATTACCCTTCGCCGCAAGATCGTCACGCAGCGCGCAGACGCGTCCTGTAACATAAAGACCTGCATCGTGAAGTGTATCGACAATCGTATCGAGCTTCTGCGCCGCGACGGACGGATTCGCACCGAAGTCCTTCGCCTCTGTGACATTGGACTGATATGCGAGCTTTCCGTTATCGTATTTGAGTTCTACCATGACGGCGGTATAACCGTCAGCCTTCAATGCATCTGCCGCTTTTCTCAGCTCCGCAGAGGTCGGATAATCCGCCAGATCGAGATAACCGCCTTTATAGTTCTTTGTCGTGGCAACGTCCTTGATCTGCGATTCCTGCTGTTTGGGCGGTTCGGTTTCCGCAGGTGTCGGCTCGGTCACAACGGGAGGTTCTGTCACGGGTTCTGTGACTGGCTCGGTGACAGCTTCTGTTTCGGCAGCAGCGTCTGTCACAGCTTCGGTATCGACAGGATCTGTGGTGACCGCATCGGTTCCATCTTCAATACCGACCGTGTCGCTGATCGCCGGAGTTCCGTTTTGGGTATCAACACCTGTGCCGATGCCGTCAATGGCACCGTCATCACGGCTGAGCAGGACTGCTGCTGCCGCACCGCCGATGACACCGACACCGAGAACGGCGGATGTCGCGATTGCAATCATACGGTTGCGCGCGGCTTGTCTGGTTTTATATTTTACCGGTCTTCTCATAAGCTACTCCTATCTTTATCTGCGGTCAGAACGGTTTTGATTCTGATACATATCGGGTCTGCGCTGGGCGCCGCGTCTGACCGTGGGATTTCCCTGTGTCGGCTGTCCCTGCTGTCCCGCTTTTGGTGGGTTTGCCGTGCGCATTTGTTTGGACGGCATCTGCGGCGGAACTTGCTGTGCCTGCATCGCGCGCATTTGCATCTCACGCTGTCTTGCAAGGTAAGCGGCTCTTTGTGCAGCACGCTGACGGCGTCTTCTGCGGCGGATGATCTGCGCACGGAGGACAAGCAGGAAAAATACCGCAACTGCCAGTCCGAGAATCACCAAAATCACAAGGAACACACGCAGGACGACAAATCCCGCGCCTGTGTCGTACCGAATTTCATTGAGCGACAGCGTATATGTGATATCCGTCGTGCCGTCACCGCCAATCAGAGAAAGACGGAGCTGATCAGCACCGGATGCTGCTCTTGCGTAATTTTTGATGTCAAATGCGGCAACGGTCCACTCACCGATGCGGATTTCAGTCTCACCGAGATAGCGAACAGTCCCCTCTCCAGCACGGTATAACTGCAGCTGCACCAACAGTGTCTGCGGCACCACCGCGACAGTCACTGTACTGCCGTCCTCGGGAAGAGGTACTTCTGCTGCCGCGGCGTCTGCCTTCAATGTCAGATACAGCGTCTCGGCGGTCTGCGGAAGTGTCAGCGCGGATACATCTGCCGAAACGGATGCGATTTGCCCTCCGTTCATCGGATGAGAAACGGCAGAAAGGACTGCGGAATTGAGTTCCGTCCCTGCGGTGATTGCCTGCACCTCGACCAATGCCATATAATCGGACGGAACAAATCCATGCAGCGTTCTGTCGGAGAAGTCAAGCCACGCCATCAGATTATCCGCAAGCGCATCTGTCCCGACAACGCTTCCATCCGTTTCATAGCGTTTTACCGTTTCCGCCTGTTTTTTCTGAAAGCCTTTGACGATGGAGGTCCACTTGCGCTGACCGACGATCTTTGCATACGGGTCTGCCGCATCGGAGCCAAGCTGGGTATCGATCAATCGGAACAGCGTGTAGACAGGCTTTTCCTTTGCATCCAGCTGACGCAGACCGAGCGAGCATTGCTCTCCCGCGCCGTCCAACATTCTGTGCCAGATAAACGCATCCAGAAAGTCCGCCTGTACCGCCGCATAATACGCGTATACAAACGATGCAGCCTGCCGTTCCTGCGATGCTTCATCACCCGATGTTCCGTGTACGGCAAAGTCATCGACGATCACCGCACGGCGTGTTTTCTGATATAAATACGCATCTTCCTCCAGAAATTCCTTCAGAACTGCGATATTGTTCATGGTTAAGTACGTGGAATAGCGGTCGTTCTTCGCGCCCGTATCATCCCAGATGCTGTCGTCCAGCGTGTTTGACGCATACGGTGCCACAGCAACGCTCCACGCGGCATCCGCTCCCATTTCCCCGGCAAACGCGCTCAAAAACGGTCTGCCCGTCGCCCAAAGATTGGACAGCGGGAGATATACACGACTGTTTGCGCTGTGGGAACGCAGAGCAAGATCAGCAAGACGGAAGACACCGGCATAGGTTTTGACAGCCGCATCCATCTGCTCTGCCGTATAACCGAGATCATACCAGCCGACCCATTCGTTGACCTGATAGCCGACAATAAAATCGACCGGCGTTTCGCTGTCAGTCGCGTATCGTTTTGCAAAATAGGAAAAGAGATTGTTGACCGTCTGATACGCTTCCTTGGTTTCGAGCGTAAAGCCGTAAGACGATGCGCTGTTAGATGCGCCTTGTGCATACAAAACCGATACAGGCTCCGTCGTTGCGCGGTCGGAACCGTCGAGCAGGAACCGGAACAGAATCCGTGTATCATTTGCACGCAGGGATGCAACCAGCGCGTCCAGCTGTGCGATCATCGTCGAATCAAAATGGGTGGAGAGTCCCGCGGTTGCGTAGGAATACTGCGGATCTCCGCCGACAGCGGTTATGTATCGGTCAGCCGCAATCGGAATCACCGCATGACCGATGCCGAGTGTCTGTGCATCCGCCGCAAGCGCACCCGAAACAACAAGCCCTTTGACAGTAGATGCTTTGGTACGAGGTACAGTATTTTCTGCCAACACATGAGCATTATTGACATAGGCTTCGCCGATTACCCGATATTCTGCACCCTCACCGAGTGCCAGTACATATTTTGCGCGAAGGCGTTCACCGGAAGCATCCGATGACACCGTAAATTTCGTTGTTTTTTCAATCACCTTGGTTGCGGTCGGTGACTTGGATCGCAGATTTTCCACCGGTTCATGGGGCTGCAGTGTAAACAGATACAGCGTTTCTCCCATCTTCTGCGTCAGAAAAGCTTCATCCGGCTGGACAAAAATCTGAATTTCTTCTATGTTTTTCGCATTGACCTGTGCGTATAGTTCGACATTGCCAAACGCGGTTTCCTCTGTCCTTGCCGCCGCACCGATGCTACAGAACAGCATCGTCAGAATCACAAAAAAGACAAGTACGCCATACCGAAATACTCTGTACGGCAGAATCATAGGTACTGTTCTGTTCATGGAAATCCTCTCATTTCATATCATTTCGGAAGACATTTCCCCATCTTCCGTATCTTGCCAAAAAATCGAAACAGCGCGGGACTGCCGCACCACTGTGCCCGCAGCCCCGCGTTGCTGTGATAACGGGAAAAATTGAAAATTACGTTTTCAATTGACAACTGAGTTTTGACAAAGTCAAAATCTCTCGGAAATACACCGCAGGTGTTATTCCGTATTAGCCGTTCTTGACGATAACGGTAAAGTCAGCAGTCTTCAGAGAAGCGCCGCCGATCAGACCGCCGTCAACATTGACCTTGGAGAGCAGTTCTTCTGCGTTCTTTGCGTTCATGGAACCGCCGTACTGGATGGTGGTAGCCTTTGCAACGCATTCGCCGTACAGACCTGCGATGACGTCACGGATGATGCCGCAGACTTCGTCAGCCTGATCAGAGGTAGCAGTCTTACCGGTACCGATTGCCCAAACGGGTTCGTATGCGATGATGACATTCTTCATGTCTTCAGCGGAAACGCCGAGCAGAGCGATCTTGGTCTGCAGGGAGACGGTTTCAGCGGTAATGCCCTGTTCGCGCTGGGTCAGAGTTTCACCGACACAGACGATTGCCTTGAGGTTCTTTGCAAGTGCAGCCTTGGTACGAGCATTGACGGTTTCGTCGGTTTCAGCGAAATACTGTCTTCTTTCGGAGTGACCGATGATGACGTATTCAACGCCTGCATCAACGAGCATGTCAGCGGAGATTTCGCCGGTGTATGCGCCGCTTTCTGCAAAGTGGACGTTTTCAGCACCGATGTGGATGTTGGTGCCTTCAGCAGCTGCAACAGCTGCGGGGATATCGATTGCGGGTACGCAGAGAACGACATCACAGTCTGCGTCAGCGACCATCGGAGCGAGCTCCTTGATGAATGCAGCAGCAGCGGTGGGAGTCATGTTCATCTTCCAGTTGCCCGCGATAACGGTTCTTCTGAAATTCTTATCCATGTTGTTACCTCTTTCTGATATTCATGTTTATGATAGTGTCTCAAAGACCACTCGCCGCCGCCAGCCAAGGAAAGAGGGGGGCGGGGGAGGAAAACTTCGGCGTTTGAGATGGTTTCCTCCCCCACGGGTTACGCACCACGCAGGGATAGGAAATCAGATTCGGATGAAATCCGAAAAATTACTTGTCGTTGAGAGCTGCGATGCCGGGCAGAGCCTTGCCTTCGAGGAATTCGAGGGTTGCGCCGCCGCCGGTGGAGATGTTAGTAATCTTGTCAGCGTAGCCGAGCTTTTAAACAGCTGCTGCAGAGTCGCCG
>JAFYTT010000244.1 GCA_017558715.1 Clostridia bacterium
ATCAGCGAAGGAAAATAACAAAAAAAGTTGAGGGACATCCGATGAACAAAAATGAAAGCAGATATTTCAATACCGCCAAAAAAATGGATGAAGCCCTCATTACGCTTCTCGAAAAGAAGGAATTTTCATATATCACCGTCAAGGAGATTTGTGAAACGGCAGGCGTGAACCGCTCGACCTTTTATCTGCATTATGAAAATACTGCCGATCTTCTGAACGAGACAACACAGTATATTCTCGATCGGTTTTCCTCGTATTTCAAAATCGACAGAGAATGTGTCATACAGCGGTATGCGCAGAAAAATCCCGATGATCTTGTATTTATCACGCCGGAATATCTGACACCGTATCTGACCTTTATTCGGGACAATCAGCGCGTGTTCAAAACCGCGCTGAAGGAGCTCGGTTCGATGGGATTTGATCGGGTATACCAACAGTTGTTTACCCATATCTTCGATCCGATTCTCGCACGGTTTGCGTATCCCAAGCAAACCCGAAGCTATGTGATGAAATTCTATCTTACGGGAATCACGGCGATTGTCATGGAATGGATCGCCTGGGACTGTTCTGACAGCATAGATACCGTATCTGACATCATCATCGACTGTATTTTCGGAAAGCAGAACAAAAGAGAACGGACAGATGGCATATGACAAAATGGGCTGAAGCACCAAAAATGCTTCAGCCCACATCTTATTTATCTGTCCAGCGTCCATCTCGTATACAGAATCGAGCATTTATCGTCATACTTGCCCGTTTCGTCGTCGTAATACTTCTGATAGTACACCGTCAGAATGCTGCCGTCATCGAGCTCGACCGAGCACGGATAACCGAGGTCGCCGCCTTCCGCGCGGTGGTCAAGGTCGTAGTCCTCTGTCCATGTTTCACCGTTGTCCCACGATACCAGCGCGCGTTCCCCAAACGGAGCTTCGCGTCTGCCGTAAACGCAGATCAGCGCACCCGAGGAGTGCTTTAAGAGGTGCGGAGGAGAACCGGAAACGTCTTCCATGTTCTTCCATTCCGACCACGTTGCACCGCCGTCTTTTGAAACGGTGGAGTACATCGTAAAGCCATGCGCCACGCCGGCACCCTGTGCACGGATTGTACCCAAGAGCGTACCGTCATCAAGCTCAATGACGTGCGGCTCATGGAAGCAATCCCACACAAGGTCATCGGGCTTCTTGCATTCACCCTTGAGTGTCCATGTATAACCGCCGTCGGTGGAAACATACGCGGCGATGATCAGATCTTCGGCGCCGTGACCGGGAACACCCATCTTATCCTGATAGTAGTGCTCTTTGCCAAGATACACAAGCGTGCCGTCCTTACACATGGAAGGTCCGTGCGGCGCGGATACGGGAATCTGAATCGTGTCGCTCCATGTGATACCGTAGTCCTCGGACACGCGGACGAACGAACCGCCCCGGGCATGCTCTGCGGGAATGAACGGATACATGCCGAGCATACCGACCGTCGCGGGACCCTCCATTTGCGTCGCGGAGTTTTTGATGGACTGATAATAGTGGTTCAGATAGACATCGGTCGGATGCGTAAACCACGTGACGAGCATACGGCCGTTGCCCATATAGAGGATACCCGCATCGCGGTCGTCCAGATACGTATCGTTGATGACGATGGGCGGCGACCAGGTCTTACCCTCGTTTTTGGAGATGTACATCGCGGTCTTGCCGAACGGGCAGATGTGCTCACAGCGGAAGGACGATGCTACGGCGTACAGTGTGCCGTTTTCGTCGCGTGCGACAGACGGCCAGCCCTGATAACGGAACAGCGTATTCTGCACACGGTTGACAATACCGTGCGTCACGGTTTTCGGTGTTTTCAGAATCATAAGATCCTCCTTTACTCGGTTTCCTGTACGGCAGTTATGATCTTTTCAAAATTCTTGAGAATTGATTTTTCCTTCTTTGCGTACAGAGATGCAAAGTCGGTGCTCTTCTTATCGACGACGACCTCCTTGATCAGGTTGTAGCCGGTACCGTCGAAGTTGAAGCCGAAGTCAAAGACCTTGTTTTCGTGCATCATCTGCAGAACCTTGTAGGCGTTCTCCTCGCGCACTGCCTTGTTTTCAAGGACAATATCAAAGAATGCGGGACGGATTTCCTTGTAGCTGTAATATGCCAGAGCCTCCGCAACAACACCCGTTTGCGCGGGATCGGGTGCGTTGGTCGGAACACCGATCAGGCCCGCACCGCAGAAGACGCGGTAGCTTTCCTGTGCTTCATCCAGCTTCGGAACCGGCAGGATACCGAAGTCATATTCGATTTCGCGCAGATTTGCGTACAGACCGCCGACATCAAGTGTTGCAAGGAATGCGCGTCCCTCGACGATGGTATTGCGGTAGGTGCTCGTCGGATAGGAGGCATTGGAATAGATATCGAGATACATTTCACCCGAATGGACGAGGTTGTAATACTTTCCGACGATTGTTGTCATGCGCTCGGTGTTGAGCGTCAACGTCGGCCAGCCTTCCGCATCGGGGACGGTAACACGCTGATCTGCGCCGTACATATAGGAATACCCCGTGCTCCGGTTATCAAGCAGACCGTACTGGTCAACCTCAGTCATCCGACCGTCACCGTTGAGATCACGGGAATGACCTTTGATGATCTGCCCCATGTAGTCCATCGTCCATTCCCCGTCAAAACAGGTCTGATAGAGGTCCTTTTCCAGATCCATGCCGGGAAGATAGGACTTATTGAACAGCACCGCCTGCATGCCCTGCCACGTCATGACAATATCGCCCGATGCATAGAACAGATGCCCGCCGATGCCGAGCGATGTGGTCATCGAGGTGTTCCACCAGGGGCGGGTCAGATCGACGGTCGGCAGATCATTCCAGTCATAGAGCAGACGATCTGTGACCAGTCCCGCGACACCGTCCGTTGCGTGCGGGAAGATAAAATCGTATTCGGTGTCGCCCGCCATGACGGACTGTCGGAATGTGGAGGGTGCATTGTCCACTTCCACGACCGCAAACGCAACGTTGAGGCGTTCTTCTACCGCATCGTTGCGGCGGACACCGGCATCGTTGAGCGTTTCGCCGTCGGACTCCGCATTGAGACGGAAGTTGTTGTTGTAGCCGTTCAGCGTTAAGAAGGTGATGGTATCGCCGCCGAAGTCCGCATCGGCAGGAAG
>JAFYTT010000245.1 GCA_017558715.1 Clostridia bacterium
CAATTCGGGGTCGATCGTTTCGTGCTTGTCCTGATTCCAACGGTGAGAGGTTATGTAATAGCCATATTGATTGGGATGGTCGAGGTCTTCCAGTCCGTAGGCTTCGATGGTGTCCAGTTCATCGGTCGGGGTACGCAGACTGGGCGGTCTTCGGTTGGTCAGAAGCCAGAACGCAGGCCAAGAACCGATGGCGTTGGGGCACAGCATCCGACATTCGAAATAGCAGGGTGCATTGACCTCAAATCCTGTACCGTCTTTATGAATGGAGGAGATCAGACCTGTGGAATTTTTTGATATGTCGGCACGGATGCGAAGATAGGTATCGATTTGTGAAAACGGATTGGCGGGTGACTCTGCATCGGTGAACGGAATCTGCGAAAAGTCGCCGCCGTCAGGCTTGTGACAGTAGTAGCGGGCGGTGGTATCATGTGTGGAAACGGACAGATCGGGGTCTTCAAAGTCATCACAGAAGACAAGATGCATGCCCTTGGCAAGAGGCGGTGTCGGTATGTCGGCGGCGGATTCCATAAACGGCTTGCCGACTGCGTTGTAAAGCTGCAGGTGGCAGACATCGCGCCATTCACCCTCACCTCCCGCAATGCGGATGGTGATCGGACCGTGCGGATAGTCGCGGACAGGAAAGACAAACGAAGCATTACCGTCACTGTCGGGTGTAATGCTTGCAAGGACAGTATCGATGTAGTCAGTGCGCGCGGCGTTTGAATTCGCGCAGGATGCGGTCAGCGTGCCGATGCTGTGTGTCACATGCAGATGAATCACGGTGTCATCGGTGACGGTTTCGCAGAAGTGTGGGGATAGAATTTCAATGGTGCCGCGGTTCGGTGTCACGGGGATACCTCCTTATGCTTTGAAATAATGTTTTTTCAGTTTGTGGTGATAAAGAATCATGACAGGGAGCGCGCCGAGAATGATGACAACGGGCAAAAGTGCAGATAAGACCTCATGCGGGATCAATAAGCCGAAGAGAAACGATACGATGATGACAATGCCGTAGATGATCCACATTATCCCGTGGCGATGATTCCATGCAGTGACATCCGTCAATTGTTCCGCTTTTGGCGGTGTTTCTCCGGTATAAAAGCCGGTGGGCTTTTTGCTTTTATACTGCATGATGCCGATGGCGATCATGATGAGGGCGACATAGGCATAAATGAAGGCGGGCAGGATGATATTTGTCATGGAATATCACCTCCGGTTGTTTGCTTGATCAAGGATTTGTTTTGCATGCCGCAGAATCGGCAGTTCTCTTTGTGCAAGCAGTCGTCCGAGCGGCGTTTCGGTGCGCAGCTCGTATTCGGCGACGGCTTCATCGTACGACAGCTTCAGCGTGGAAAGATGGAACTGTTCAATTTCGTCGGGCATCAGGTGTTTTGCACCGAAAGACTTGACACGGCAGAGGTAATAGTGGTTGATGTTGTGGCGGTGGATGAGATTGTAGAAATCGCTGACGACACCTAATTTGCAGAGAATGACCACGTCCGCACCGAGTTCTTCGGAAAGCTCGCGCTTGATGGCGGTATCAAGGTCTTCCTCTGCTTCCACGCCGCCGCCGGAGGTTTCGATGATGGTCGCCCGTCCGAAATCGTCATCGCGTTCGGCTCGGACGAAGTAGAAGTTATGATCGTCATCCACGACGATGGCGCGGACAATGGTGCGGTCGTGGGAGGTGTAGGTCAAAGGCCATTCGGTGTCGGTGAGGGAGAGGTGGAGTTCTTCGGGATGTGTCATGGTGAAAATCTCCTTTGCGTTGGTGCTATTTGGTGCGGTGTGTAAATTTTGTCACACATTCGACTTGTGCATCGTTGTCCAAACTTATTTCCATATCTTCCTCAATGATCGGCAGCTTGAACTTGATGGATTTCAGCCACTGTCCGTTGGGCTTCCGTTCCTCAAAGATATGGATTTCGGAGATCAGCGACTCCATAAGCTGTCGGCGTTCCTGTTCATCCATCACGGCGTACAGCTTGTCAAAGTAAATCAATACCTTGTAGATATTATCGGCAGTCAGCTTTTCAGCTTCGATTGCCGTTTTCTTTGCTCTTGCTTCGATCAGCAGAGACTCTGTATCCTCGATTTTATCATACATCTTGTAAAGGCGATCATCAAGGTCTGCCTTGCGCTTGATGTAGTGCTTATCATCGGGGTCAAGGGTGTCAATTTCCTCAATCAGTCTGGACTTGATGGAATAGCTCTGACGAAGCTGCTTTTCGTAGTTGGCGATCTCCTGCTCAATAGCGGAGGTATCCACTTTCATGCTGATTTTCTGCTGCATCAAGGCAGCAAACTTCGGATTGCTGACCAGCTTGATAATAACCTCTGCTACGGCAGTTTCCAGAAGTTCTTCGTGGATTTGTTTCTTATAATCGCATTTATGCCCACGGGTCATGGTGCGATGCTTGCAGCCGTAGTAGTAGAAATCCTTGTATTTTGTGCCGTCTGCCTTGTGCTTGACACTCTTGTTTCCATACATACCGGCTCCGCAGATCGGGCATTTGAGCAAGCCTGTCAGCAGATGCACCTTATTATCCTTGCCGTGATTGACCTTTTCGTATTTCTTTGCCTGGGCAACCAATTTTACCTGTGCATCGTGCCAGAGTTCTTCGGAAACAAGGGCTTCATGCAGACCATCGACCAACAGATAATTGTCCTGCTCCACAAGGCGATAATCGTTTCGTGTGCCATGCACCTTTTCCGTTCTGCGTCTTCCATAGGCGATCTTGCCGCAGTAAACAGGATTTTTCAGTATCCTGCGGATAAGAGCCGCATCAAACAGGGGATTCTTGCCGTTCTGCCTTTGGATTTTTCCAATGCCGTGATTGGCAAGGTATCTGGCAAGACCGTTTGCGCCCATGTCGGTATGCACATACTTATCAAAGATGATACGGATTGCTTCGGCTTCTTCCTCGTTTACATACAGCTTACCTTTTTCAAGGGTATATCCATAGGGAGCAAAGCCGCCGTTCCATTTACCCTCACGGGCTTTCTGGATTCTGCCCTCCATCGTCTGAACACGGATATTCTCACGTTCGATCTCGGCAACCGCAGACAGAACGGAGATCATCAGCTTTCCTGCATCCTTGGAGGAATCAATGCCATCCTCCACGCAGATCAGATTGACACCAAAATCCTGCATGACTTGCAGAGTGGACAGCACATCTGCCGCATTTCTGCCGAAACGGGAAAGCTTGAAGACCAGCACATAGGAAACACCGTCCTTGCCGGATTTGATATCCTCCATCATGCGGTTAAATTCTAATCTGCCCTCAATGGACTTGCCGGATTTACCGGCATCCTCATACTCACCGACGATCTCATAGTCATTGTACTCGGCAAATGCTTTCATTCTGGCTTTCTGAGCATCCAGAGAGTATCCATCCACCTGTATCGTGGTGGATACTCTCGTATAAATATATACTTTTATCTTGTCTTTTTTCATATCGTCATCCTCATTCGTGCC
>JAFYTT010000246.1 GCA_017558715.1 Clostridia bacterium
TGAGAAAGTGGGTGTAATCTCGCTTTTTGTCTGCTGCCAATTGCGGCACCAAAAGCGAGGCTTTTGGTGCGTTCGATCCATCTGCTACGGGTCACCATACGCAACAAATCCGAACTATTTCGTCAATCGAAATTGGTTCGGATTTGTTTTTTATTACGAGTATCCAAATTGAATCAGAAGAATCTCGAGAGTGACTATTTCGGTCGTTCCCGAGATTCTTTTGTTTTATCGGTTGTATGTACGCAGCGCATATTCAGGGGATTGGGGCAGATTGTGTCAAAAGTATGTAAGCCCCAATAATCCCTGTCTCCCTCAAGAACCACATTCATGGTACAATATTCACATATCTCCAACCACGCTCTTGTAGTAACTGAAACAAAAGGATGTTTTCCAAACACTCTATTGGAGTAAATGGAAAGTCTCAATTCGTTGCAAATACTCTATGAGAGTTGCTGGAAGACGAACAAAGGGAGAGTCACCATGAATGAAATGACAAGAACAATCGCAGAAATGAAAGACAGGGTAAAAATGGCAACAGCGGATACAGGAATGTCAGCAAAGCGGAAAAGGTGTGCAGGTCTGGTGCAAAGAGAATGGAATCGCCGCAAGTACATATTACAGATACCTGCGTAAGATCCGTGAAACACTGCTGCAGGACCCATTGAAATGCAATTTTTCCTGCTCGCTTTTGCTTTTAATATTCAAAAACTTTGCAATCGCATCCAAAATCATCGTGTTTTGTCTGATCTTTTCTCCCTTTCTGCTGCGTCTTGATTATTTCTTTCTTCATTATAGATATTTTTAGGGTGATTTTTCATCACCCTTGGAGTTTTATGCTTTTAAATTAATTTTGTTTCTGAAAAAATCTGGAACTGTTGCAAGTTACTTCAGGGGTGAACTTGCAACAGTTCCTTCTGTGTTTTTCATGATACATGATGGTTGGGATATGCTATTCACACGGATGGTCGCCTTGACACAATCCTTCCAAAGCATCGAGTATTTCAGTCAGAACATCTTCACGATGGATCGAGGTATCATACGTTAATATATGATATTCCCGGAATTTCTCACAGAAAAACCGATTTCTTTCCATGAATTGCTCACAGAATTTGTCCAGCTGTTCATCAGATACATAATAGGTCCAATCATCTTCCGTATCGTATTTTCTGATGTTTCGGAATAAATCTTCCTTTGATTGATGGTTATAGGTCAAACCGATCAAGACATATTTGCTCGTATCGATTGTGGGGAGCAATTTCTCAAAATCAATATCGGTTCCTTCTATGACGGTTTTGCATCCGTCATAGAATTTTGTTCCCTCCGACAACTCTTTTAAGTATTCAGACAAAAAACCGGATATCTGTTCAGAGATGTTAAAATGATCTCCGTCCCATGCAATATTCAGCCCCGGAAACGCTGCCAATGCGGTTACGATATCATCGATACTGATCATACTGTAACCATATTTTTTATGGATCATTTTGGACAATGTTGTTTTTCCTGCTCTGCCCGGTCCCATGATCAAGATGTTTTTATACATTGCAATCTCCTCTGACGGTTGCTGAAATCCGTAATCGAATCTACGGCAGCTCCAGAATACGGACTGCTGCGGCTGTTTCACGTTCACACAGCGCAGAAAGCGTCAGATAGTGAATCCCGTTCACATCCGATTCCATACCGGGGTGATAGTGTCCGCAGATGACGCTGCGAACAACGCCGCTTTCCTCAAACATACAGCGAAGCTGATCGGCATTTGACAGGCGATGATCCTCACTGATATTGGGATCAACATTCTGATGCAGGAAGATACAGACAGGTCTGTCCGCATCTGCAAGCTGATTCTGCAATACGTCCGTGTAGGGATAATATGTATCGGTCCAGTCACCGCCGCCGGGTCCATAATGCGAGCCATCGGCATAATAGCAGGCGTCGAGGAAGATCAACATCGCCGCATCTGTTCTGACGGTATGCGGTCGATGCTTCTGACCGAGGATTTCATAAAAAGCTTCTTCCGTGAAGACAAAAGCATCGTGGTTCCCCATCAGACACAGTGTGGGAATCGGAGACGCATCCATGACAGCGGCACACGCGCGCAGATTTTCACATTCTTTTTCGTAGGTCGTCTCGGTATCTGTCAGGTCTCCCAGACACAGAACAAGATCACAGCCTTCGTTTTCAAACATCCGATAGGCTTCCTTGATTTTCTCAAGAGAACGGCTGTTATAGCGGCATCCGCAGGTCAAGTCCGACGACGAATAATGCGAATCCGTAAAAATTCCGAGTTTCATGATGCATCCTCCTCATTCAGAACAACAAACGCGGCATTGATGCCCGGTGCGGAATGTGTGTCATACTGCGTATCCGTGACCGTCACATTACCCGCACCCTCTCCGTAAAACGTCACGGTATCGCCGGGCAGAAGATTCATGCGGTCCTCGCGGATGCAGTCGCAGACAAGCACGGTAAATGTTTGGGCTTCATTTGAACAGATATAATAGTTCGGATAGCGAGTATGGCTGTAAGCGCCATCCGCATCGGAGATCATTTCACGTACCGTCAGTGTGACCGCGACATTTTGATCCCGATAAGCATCCGCCATGCGGTAATAGGTTTCGGCATCGACTGTTTCACACGCGGCAATGTATTCCTCCCGCGGCATCGCAGCATCAACCGGAGATTCAAACTGTCCGCGGATCATGCCGATCAGCATCCCGCCGACACCCCATGAAACAAGAACGGTATAAAGCAGTGCCACAACAACAAAGGTAATTTTCTGTTTTTGGGGATGCGGACTGGTAATCAGAAGAACCACACCGATCAAGGGCATGAACAGCAGTGCCAGCGCGATAAACCACCAGGAATGATACCATTCCACGAAAACAACACGGGAGGATGCCCGTGAAAAATTCTGCCTTTTCGCCTTGACCGGCTTTCTGTTTCCCGCGCGGTATTCCTCCGGGCAGTACGCAGAACAAATCGGACAGTATTCCGTTGTGGGTGCAAAATAACTGCCGCATTCCGGACACCGATTCAGATCGGGGCGGTCAAGCTCATCGGTACTGTGAGAGCCGAGCAAACGTCCCATTGTATCAATTCCTTCCTTTTGATTGGTTATATCTCATTGAAGATATTATAGCACACCTGTATGCAATTGTCAATTACCGACAGTATCGGATGGAAAATCAATCGGAATTTTTCTGTTACAGATTGACATCACATGTGATATATAGTATAATAATAACAGAAAAACAGGCTTGTTCCCATTGAAAAAACACGATAAACAAAGGAGAATTTCATGAAACACATCACATCGGCTCTGCTTGCCGCACTCATGCTTGCATCGCTGGCTTCCTGCGGTGATGCCTCCACGGATACCACGGTTGATTCCACCGCCGATACCACCGCTGCTGTTGTTACCGAAGCTGCCGCACCGTCTCTGCTTGACGATCTCGGGGAGCGCGATCTCGGCGGTATGGTCTATACCATTTTTGACTGCAATGCCCATTCCGCCATTCAGGCAATCATCCCCGGCGAGGAAATGACCGGTGACGTTGTCAACGATGCCCTCCTGACCCGTGACCTCTATCTGGAGGAGCGTTATAACTGCTCCATCGAATACATCCAGCAAAATGACATCAACAAGCTCAAGTCCATGGTCACCGCAGGTGATGACGAGTGGCAGATGATCATCGCGACCATGGTCAGCCTCAACTCGCAGGCAACGGCAGGGTATCTTGCCGACATGTGCGATATGCCGTATCTGGAAATGGATCAGAACTGGTGGAATCCGCTGATGTATGAAAACATGCGTCTGCATGAAGCCATGTACTTTACCGCATCCGATATCGCGCCCGGTGTCTACAAGATGCCCGGCTGTATGTTCCTCAACCTGAAGCTCTACACCGACTATGACTACGACTTCGATATTTTCCAGTCTGTCATTGACGGCAAATGGACCGTGGAACAGCTCCGTACCATGACCAAGGATATGGACAACGACCTGAACATGGACAACTCCTGGAATGTCGATGACGACTTCTTCGGCTTCGCCATGCAGAAGGACTCCACAGAAGCCTCCCAGATCCTGCTTGCCGGTGCAGGCGTACAGTTCTCGCACATCAACGAAGCCGGCGACAACATCACCTGTGATCTGCTCTCCGACAGCCATGCTGTACAGGTCATCGAGGGTGTCAGCGATCTGTTCAAGTCGATCAATCTCGGTGCCGACGGCGATATCAACGGCTTCTCCAATATCCTCTTTGAAAGCGACCGTGCGCTGTTCTTCATGCACAAACTCGAATCCGCTGCCGTCCATCTGCGCGATATGAAGTCGGACTATCTGATTCTGCCCGCGCCGAAGTGGGACGAAAACCAGGAATCTTACTATTCCTTCTTGTCTCCGTGGGGCTCTTGCTTTATCGCTCTGCCGCAGACGGTCACCGGAAACGAAAATTACGGTTTCTTCACCGAAGCACTGGCACGCTACTCCCGTGAGGTTGTCCGTCCCGTTGCATATGACCTTGTATACAAGGAAAAGGACACCCGTGACGAGCGTTCCGCAAAGGTTCTTGACATCCTGCTTGACTCCACCTACATCGACTTCGCATCGCTGTACGACTTCGGCGGTGTCAACGGTGTTCTTGTCAATGTCCTGTACAAAGATCAGCCGCTGGCATCCAATATCGAAAAGATCCAGTCGAAGATCGATACCTCGATTGCAAAGCTCGTTGAGGCATGGATGCCGATCGAATAATTGTCATAATGATGATAAAAATCCCCCTTGAAAGGACATCGTCATGCGTATCAGATTTTTGTCTCTGCTGATTGCTGTTATCCTGATGGCGGGAGCCATCTGTCTCACCGGATGCGACGCACCACAAACGCAGCCACCAGAAGAAACCGTTTCCCCCGAAGTGCTCACCGGCCGTTTTTCCGGATACAGTATTGTCCGTCCCGATTCTGCCGCCCAAGGCGAGGTCGATGCGGCCATTTACTTGCGCAGTGTTTTTGAGGAATACGGAGTTACCGTCGATCTTACCACCGACTGGGTAAATCGCGGCGAAGAACCGCCGCAGGGAACCCCGGAGATTCTTGTAGGGAATACCAACCGTCCGGAGACCGCGCAGTATGCGGCTGGTCTGCGGCAGGATGAATTTGCCGTTGCCAAGGAAGGAAACCGATATGTACTGGTCGGCGGTTCCGATGATGCCGTGCAGGCGGCTTGTTCCTGGTTTGTGCAGCATGTCATGCCATGGAACGGTGAGGGACTGTATGCGGACGGTAATGTGTTCACGCAAAAGCAGACATATCGTGTAGAGAATCCTCTCATCGATGGAAATACATTGCAGGAATACTGGATTCTGTACACCAATCAGACGTACAACGAAGAAATCTTTGGTGAAAGACTTCAGCAAACCATTCTGGAAGAAACGGGATGGATGCTGCCGTTAAAGAAGATCAGTATTCTTGATCTGAACAACGAGCGGTATGCAAAGCAGATTTTCCTGCAGGTAGATAAGAATATGGAAGAAGGATACCGCATCACGCTGGAGGACGGCAAAATCCTGATCAGCGGCAGCAATCAGATCCAGTTTCAGGGGGCTGTTATGGCTCTTCGGAAAGAAATGGAGGAGAGCAGCATGAACTACACAAGCGGAACAATATTGGAAGGAAAACTGGAAAAGCAGTCATTGACGCTGTATGCCGATCCCAATGCCAAAGCAGGCGGAGACGGCAGTGCGTCTGCTCCCTTTGCCACCGGTGACGACATCATGACCGGAATCCTTGCCAGGGCAGAGGATGCAGCCTATGACATTACTGTGCAGATGAAGGGTGGAGACTACCGCATCACCAATACCATGACGCTGGATTCCGTCGGCGTTGGGGTATTCGGATCCACCGTACAGTTTATCTGTGACGATGAAGCCGAAGCCCGCTTCTGTGCATGGGTTCCTGTGACCGGATTTACAGAAACCACTGTCAACGGTGTCACTGCATGGAGTGCCGCTTTGCCCATCGTCCGTGAGGAAGTTCTGTACCCCAATCAGTGCTTCTCCATCGCCGGTGAAAGACTGGAAAGACCGCGGTATCCGGAAGGAAATGACGAGCTGACGGCGGAGCCGGCCGGTTGGTCTCTTGACACTGTCCAGTGGAACGAAAGCATGAATGTATTCGGATACTCGGACGAAACCGTCGAAACCTTCTCCCGCCCCGAAGACATCCAGATTCACATGTTCCACTACTGGGACGATGAGCGGCTGGAGATCGGTGCGATTGATCAGGATACCAATCGGATTACCACCAAAACCAACAGTCCCATGGCATTTATCGAATATACCGAAGGGGCACCGTATTACTTCGATAATGTTTATGAAATGCTGCGCAAACCCGGTCAGTTCTATGTAGACAAACAGGAAAACCGTCTGCTCTATATTCCCAGAGACGGCGAGAAGATCGATGAATTCACGCTGTATGCGTCCGATCTTTCCGTGATTCTGACCATCGACGGATTCCATGGAACAGAATCGGCACCGGCGGTCTCTTTCCGTAATATCGGATTTGTGGGCAGTGACTGGAAAGACACCTCCCGTGCCTCCACGCAGGCTGCATCCGATATCCACGGTGCAGTCCGCGTCAACAACAGTTCTTACATTATCTTCGATGACTGCGCCTTTACGGGCATCGGAGATTATGCTCTGGAGATTCAGAACGGCGTTTCCCATCTGAATGTCACCCACTGTACCTTCCGCGACATCGGTGCCGGCGGCATCACGATCTATGGTGTCAACGAAGTCCCTGTCACTGATGAGGTCAATCACGATCTGACCATCACCGATAACTACATCGGTTCCTACGGCAGAGTCCATGCCAACGGTATCGGTATTGTTCTGCGCTACGCCTATGACTGTACCCTGTCCCACAACGAAATCACCGACGGATATTATTCCGGTATCTCTGTCGGCTGGAGTTGGGGATATGCACCTCACGCCACAAGCAATATTCTGGTGGAAAAGAATCACATCTATAATATCGGTCAGTATATGCTGTCCGACATGGGCGGTATCTATACGCTCGGTCTGCAGCCCGGAACGGTTCTGCGCGGGAATCTGATACACAATGTATATTCCCGTTCCAGCAAAGCATGGGGACTTTACACCGACGAAGGCTCCACAGACATTCTGATTGAAAACAACATCTCTTATGATGTGAAATCAGAATCCTTCCATCAGCACTACGGCAAGGACAACATCGTCCGCAACAACATTTTGGCATTGGGTCATGACGGTATTGTTATGGTATCCCGTCTGGAAGAACACACTGCCATCTATCTGGAACGCAACATCCTGCTCTCTGACGGTGCTCCGATCTATCTGCAGCATCCGGACGGCATGAACATGCAGGATGACAGCAATCTGATGTGGAATCTGTCCGGGGACGTTTTCTGTTCCGGCAATAAGCTGACCCCGGAGGAAATGCAGAAACGAGGTCTGTTCCGCAATGCCGTCATCGCGGATCCCGGTTTTGCAGATCCGCACAACGGCGACTTCACTTTGCCGGCAGATTCTCCCGCCTATGCCATCGGATTTGAACCCATTGACATGAGCGACGTGGGAATTCGAGAAAAGTAACGTATATACATTTCATCAAAAAAGACTGCACGTCAGCCAATGAAGGCATACGACGTGCAGTCTTTCTTTATGGAGTTCTTACTGTTCTTCGATCAGATTTTCAATAACCTTTTCAAACTGCTTGTTCAAGGACTTGTAGTTCTTTTCGTAGGTAGAGATCCACGCTGCCTTGTTATCCATCAGACAGGAACGGAACAGCGAATATGTTTTGCCGTTGACACTGTCATTGAAGATTCTGCCGATATCAAAGACGTTGGAGCCGCGGATGATATCGTACATTTCCGATGCATCGTTGTCACCTGCATATTTGACCTTGAGCGCGACCTCAAAGAGTGCGGGCGAAACGGTGCGGTAGGATTCGGAAGCCATGCATTCAAGAATGGCTGCCGACATCGCAGGATCCTTTGCATCTACAGGAATGCCGTACAGCGTATACGGGAACGAAGAAACCGTATAATAGCCGTCCTGTGCTTCATCATATTTCGGCATCGGAAGAATACCGTATTCGACATCGGAATCGCGCAGATGGTTGGTTGCAAAATAGATTTCGGTCGTTAAGAACAGCGCTCTGTTCTGCAGGAACTGATCGCGGATCAGCTGGTTGTTGTCAACACCGAAATACATATCGTTCTTGGTGTAGAAAACATCGAGCAATTTCTGCAGAAGCGTCTGTGTTTTTTCGCCGCCGAATTCCTCGGACAGAACAGGGAGTCCGTCCGCACCTACAGCCGTTGTACGCAGACCGCTTGCAAAGAAGAATGCATCCGACCAGACGGAATGAGTGGTATAACCGTACTGGTCTTCCACATTTTTCTGTCCGTCACCGTTGAGGTCGATATAAATTCCCTCGGACAACTCGATGAGCTTATCCAGCGTCCAGCTTCCGTCGCGTACCATCTGATACAGACTGTCGATCTCAATATCGAAGTTCTGTGCCATGGTTTTGTTGAAATAGGTCGCGTACAGCATGTAGATCATGTTGGTGGAAATGTCACCGGAGCAGAAATACAGCTTGTCGCCGCAGGTCGCTTCTTTAATCAGAGATTCCGGCCACCACGGTTTTTCGAAATTGATGTAATCAAGATCCATCAGATCCACGATCAAGCGGTTATTGGCAAGTGTTGCGCCGCTCATGGAATAGCCTGCGACAATATCATTGGAGCCGTCGCCTGCCATCGTTGCCTGTGTTACCAGCTTGACCCATGCGCTGCGGTCGTTGTACGCACCGGGTGCAAGCGTAAAGGTCAGCTCCAGATTCAGCCGTTCTTCAACCGTACGGTTGCGGGCAAACAGGGCATCATTGACGATATCACCGTTTTGTTCCTCTACATAGAATTCATCATTGCCGGAACCGTCCCAGCCGAAAATATGTGTCGTCACACCGCCGAAGTCAAGGTCTTCGGGCAGGTTATCAGGTTCGTACACGACAGCAGCTTCGGTGACTGCCTCTGTCACAGCGGCAGTATCTGCTGCGGTGCCGCCATCGGTTTCGACCGGTGTTTTTGCGGTCTCGCCGCATGCGGTCAAAGATGCGGCAAGAAGAAGCATTGCGGTCAGTGCGGAAGAAATACGGGAAGTACGTTTCATGATCGGTTTACCTCTTTCCTATTGATTCTCCTGTAATTTCAAAATAAGGGGGCGTTCTGAAAGTGCTGTTACTGCAATTCTACATCATTTAAGGACTGATAGAATTTTTCGATGGTCTTGAGAGCCGTTTTTTCCTGTCTTGCATAGTACGAAGCAAAATCTGCGGATTTCTGCGTCAGAGAAAGACTCGAGAGTGCAAAGAACAGATCAGAGAAGCCGCCGGAGAAACCGAAATAATTTCCGCCCGGTTCATAACAGATGGTGTCGAACACAATATCAAGCATCTTGACTGCATTTTCGTCGCGCGCGAGCTTGCCGGTAAGTACGGTATCGTAATAGGTGGGAAGAACGGAATTTCCGCTTTCATACGCCTGAAGCTCCAATACCGCGCCGACCAATTCCGGATCGGTGATGGAAAGCGGAATACCCATCAGACCGCCCCAGTCAAGCGAACGGTAAGTCTTTTGCGCTTCATCATATTTCGGATACGGCAGGAAACCGAACTCTACCGTGTAGTCGCGCATTTTCTCTGCCCATGTCAGCGTTTCCAGATCAAACAGCAAGCGTCCTGTATCCAGCGTGAGGTGATATCCCTCATATTCGCTTTGCGGCATGAAGCAGACATCCTGTTTTGCCAGATCGGCAAACATTTCCACGATGTGCAGCATCTTTTCCGTATTGATGGCAAGTGTGATCTGTCCGTCGGATGTCTTTTCTGTGATAAACTGATCTGCACCGGTGACAAAGCTGTTGTATTTGGAGACCTCGGAAGCGGTTACACCAAAGCGGTCGTATTCACCTTCCATTTTGCCGTTGCCGTCCAGGTCAGAGACAACAGTGCGTGCCATCTGCGTGAAGACATCCAGCGTCCAGCGTCCGTCGTAAACGAGCTGATACGGATCCTCAAATTCCAGATCGTTGATCATATCCTTGGAGAAGTAGACGATATACGGACAGGGAAGCATATAATCGTTGACGGCAAAATAGGTGTTTTCGCCCAACCGCAGGGCATCCATCTGTTCCTTATTCCACCACTCCGCGTTGATATCGATATGGGGCATCTCATCAAGGTTATAAAGATAACCCTGAGACGCAAAGGAAGAGACACCTTCGATACAGTGGAAGAGCACCTGCTGATAGACATCGTCTCCGGCAAGCACGGTCGGCTTAACGGTATTCGGAACTTCCGTGATCGCCGTGGATTCCAGAAGCGTGTGCTGCAGATCGACATTCAGCCGCTCTTCGATCGTACGGGTACGCGCATAGATGGCATCGTTCATGATATCTCCGTTTTCCTCATCGGCAAAGAAATAATAAAGATATCCCTGCCAGGAGAAGGCGATGGTGTGGAATGCTGCACCGCCGAAATCCAGATTCTCCGGTAAATTACATGCGGGACGTTTGCTGACGGCTTCGGTTTCTGCAACTGTATCGGGGGTGTTGTCCGGAGCATTCGTCTGGATGTCGGACACGTCGGCGGGTTCTGCACAGGAAAGCAGGGACGCGGCAAGCAGCAGTGTGGCTGCAAGTGCAGCTGATAAACGCGTTTTCATGGTTTTTGATCCTCCATTTATTGTTTCTTTTGTAAGATTCCCGATACATAATAATATCGGTAGGTATTGTCAAAGGAGACCTCCACATCCGTCAGTGTGTCGGGAATGTAGATCGTATCCTCAGTTTCGGTTTGTCGGTAGATGACATACGTGTTGGTCACACCGTCCTCACCGGTGAAATCAACCAGATAATATCTGCGCTTGGTGGTATACGATTCATCAACAAATTCCTCCAGCGGCATCCGCTCCTTATACATCAGCGCCGCATGCGGCTGACCGACATAATGAATGTGCCATGGCTGGAAGAAGACACCGGTCCACTCGCCTTCCCAGAACGGGTAGCGGACGATGAAGCCGAAGCGCCATGCGTTGTGATACAGCCATTCTGCCATATCGGAGGTCATATAAGTGCGGAAATCCTCACCTTCGATGAGCAAATCGATGGATGTGCCGGTGATGTGTTCGCTCGTATCGTAGTATTCGATCATATAGCAGTCATTTCCGAGATCACGCTCGGGGACTGCGCCGTCGATATAGGAATCGCCCAGTGCAAAGCGCGAACCGGTTTCCTTCTCTGCCACGTCGAGCAGTTGCTTCAGCGCATCCGCTGCACCGCGGATCATCGTGACCGTGCCGTAGCCGTCAATTTCCGTTTCCTCAAGCAGTAAGGAGAAATCCTCGTCGTGGATAAAATAGCGGTCATTGAGGATATACAGACCGTTGGTATAGTTGATGCCCTCAATCTTGCCGCGCCGCAGATCGTCCAGTGCGTAATAGGTAATCTCCGTATCCGGGTCGCAGATATCCACGATATAGTCGGTATAAGTGACCGCAGATACCGTTTCAATGCGGCTTTTTCCGAAATAACGGTCAACAATGCCCCATGTGACATTCGGACGTGTGAGCAGGATAATGATCCAGATCAAGGCACAGGCACCGAGGAAAATACCCCAGTTGCGGGCAAGCAGGAGCCAGCGTTTGGTGCGGTTTTTCATGTTGGAATTCCTTTCTTTGGGAAATGACAGGAGGTGATACTATGGACTGTTGCACAAATTCCTCTTTTGAAGGGACAGGCGTCCCCGACTGTCCTGCGTGGGCAGTAGTTCTGCGGGACAGTCGAGGACGCCTGTCCCTACATCATTCGGATTTGAGAAGAGTTTGATTCTGAAAGTTGAGCCAAGCTCAATTCTGAAAGTTGAGCAGTGCTCAGTTTTGAAACTGAGCACGGAACAGCTTACTGTAAATACCGTCTTCCTTTTGCAGGAGCTCGTCGTGGGTTCCCATTTCGGCGACATTACCGCCGGAAAGGACGAGAATACAGTCGGCGTTGCGGATGGTCGACAGACGGTGTGCGATGACAAAGCAGGTTCTGTCCTGCATCAGACGCACCATGGCTTCCTGAATCTGAATCTCTGTACGGGAGTCGACGTTGGAGGTCGCCTCATCTAAAATCAGCATCGAGACATCGGCAAGCATCGCACGGGCAATGGTAAGAAGCTGTTTCTGTCCCTTGGAAATACCCGTACCGTCGTCGGACAGTACAGTCTGATAGCCATCAGGGAGCGATTCGATGAAGGTATGAATCTTCGCCGCTTTTGCCGCCGCGATGACTTCTTCTTCGGTCGCACCTTCCTTGCCGTAGGCAATGTTGTCAAAGATCGTACCGCCGAACAGCCAGGTTTCCTGCAGTACCATTGTATATGCCGCACGCAGGCTGTCGCGCGTGACCTCACAAATGTTGTGTCCGTCCACGGAAATCGTTCCCGACTGCGGGTCATAGAAGCGCATCAGGAGATTAATGATGGTCGTTTTTCCCGCCCCGGTCGGACCGACGATGGCGATCATCTTGCCGGGTGCGACATTGAGTGAGAGATCGCCGATGATAATGCGGTCCTCGGTATAGCCGAAGCGCACATGGTCGAGGTTGACCGCGCCTCTGACATCGGTGAGAACCTTTGCGTCGGGAATATCGGACTTCTCGGACGGCTCGTCCAGCAGACGGAAGACACGTTCCGCCGCGGCACATGCCGACTGCAGCTCCGCAAAAATATTTGCCATTTCGTTGATGGGACCGGAGAAGCGGCGGCTGTACTGGATAAATGCCGTCACATTGCCAAGCGTCACACGACCGAACATATACAGCATCGCACCGAACATCGAAATCAGCGACAGCGACAGATTGTTGATGAAGTTGACGCTCGGACCGATCATACAGCCCTGATAGTCGGCTTCGTAGTAAGCATTGACCGCATCGTTGTTGTGTCCGTCGAAGCGATCAACGATGACGGATTCTCTGTGGTATGCCTTGATGGTCTTCTGTCCAGACAGCATCTCCTCCGCATAGCCGTTGAGCGCACCGAGCATGGCAGAACGGCGGCGGAACAGAGGCTGTACCTTCTTCGCTTTATAGCGGGTAAAGAGGATCGACATCGGAACGGTGATGCAGAAGACAAGCAGCAGAAGTGGGGAAATCTTCACCATCATGATCAGAGAACCGACGATGGTGATAAAACTGGTACAGATCTGGATGACATCGTTTGACAGCGATGCATTCACTGTATCGATATCGTAGGAAATATGGCTGATGATTTCACCCGTCTGGTTGACGTCAAAATAACTGACGGGAAGCGTGGTCAGATGCTCGAAGACCTCACGGCGCATTGTTTTGGTGATGCGCTGGGACAGTCGGATCATCAGCGTTGCATTGACATAGGAAAGGACCGCCGATACGATATAAAAAACCAACATCAATGCGCAGTATCGGAACACCGACGGAAAATCAACAGCCCCCTTGCCGGGTTCAATGGCATCGATTGCCGCACCCGACAGCGTCGGACCGATCAGTGAGAGAATATTGGAGGTGAGCATCAGGAGCAGAATCGCGGCAATCAGCGGCTTGTAGCGCAGCATATAACCGCCGAGCCGACGGATGACACGGATACGCTGGGCACCGGTCATCGCCTGATCTTTCACCTGATTCTTTCCCGGAGTTTTACCGCCGGGCTTAAGCGGACCGCCTCTGTTCATTCAAATGCACCTCCCAGCTGAGAATCCGCAATTTCGCGGTAGATTTCACAACAATCGAGCAGCTCTTCATGCGTGCCCGCCGCGACGATCTCACCCTCATCGATGACAAGGATATGGTCGCAGTGCATGACCGCGGAAATACGCTGTGCAACGAGGATCGTCGCCTTGGTATCGCTGCAGTTCTCACGCAGGGCACGGCGGAGATTGGCGTCGGTCTTGTAGTCAAGTGCCGAGGAGGAGTCGTCAAGCAGAAGAATTTCGGGGTGACCTGCCAGTGCGCGTGAAATCAGGATTCTCTGCCGCTGACCGCCGGACACATTGGTACCCTTGGTCGTCAGCATATGGTCAAATCCATCATCCAGCGCATCGATGAATTCCAGCGCCTGCGCATGTTCTGCGGCACGGCGGATGTCCTCCATCGGAATGTCACGTCCGATGCGGATGTTTTCCGCAATGGTGTCCTCATAAATAAAGTCGTTTTGCAGCGCCACGCCGAACTTTTCGCGCAGTTCGCCGTCTTCCATGGCGCGGATATCCTTTCCGCCGATACGGATGGCACCGGAGTTGACATCGTAAAACCGCAGAAGCAGAGCGAGGAGCGTTGTTTTACCCGATCCTGTTGCGCCGATGATACCGAGCGTACCGCCCTCCTTGACGGAGAAGGAGATATCGCGGACATTGTCGCGTGCGCCGTTATAGGAGAAGGTGACATGATCGAAGACCAGATAATCTTCTCCCGGTACAGTCAATTTCTGCGTTATCTCCATATCCACGGGAATATCCAGCACCTCACCGATGCGGTTTGCCGATGCCGCACCCTTGGAATACATGACAAACATACGGGTGATCGACATCATGGCATTGGAAATCAAGGTGAAATACGAAATAAACGCCATAATCTTACCGGGTTCGCTGATGCCTGCATTGACGCGGAACGCACCGACGAAGATCACGGCAGTCAGACCGGTATTGAGAAAGATCGTCATGAGCGGGTTGGTTGCCGCCATCGTTACGCCGGCTTTGGTTTCGCTTTTCACCAACGCTTCGTTGGCTTCTTCATAACGGCGGCGTTCGTAATCGGTCTTGGACAGTGCTTTGATGACACGCACGCCCTGAATATTCTCGCGGACAACGCGCACCATGCTGTCGACCGATTTCTGCATCTGCGTATAGAGCGGAATACCCTTTGCGGAAATCTTCCAGACAACAACGGTGATAAACGGCAGAACAGCAACCATGACGAGCGTCAGAACGGGCTCCATATAGGCAGTGACCAGAATACCGCCGATGAGCAGAATGGGGGCACGGACACCGAGTCTCTGCATCATGCCGAGCATATGGTGGACGTTATAGGTATCGGTTGTCAGACGGGATTCCAGAGAGGGAATGGTAAAGGTATCGACCTGTCGGCTGGACAGGTACATGGTGCGGGAGAACAGGTCGTGACGGAGAGCCCGGGATGCGTCACGCGCGACGGCAGATGCCATGCGGTTGGCGATGACGTTGCCCGCCATACAGATGACCGAGCAAACGATCATCATCACGCCCCACAGAACGATCAGCGGCACATTTTCGGTCGGAACAACCTCGTCGATGATATGTGCGAGAATAAAAGGGAGCAGAAGGTCGGTGATCGTACCGATGAACTTGATGACAAGCCCTGCTGACATACGTCCGAGGTACGGTCTGATGTAATGCAGAATGTATTTCATTTGACTTCATTCACGTCCTTTTCTTTGAGTATTTCAAGAAAGGGGGTAAGCAAAGCTATCATTTCCGAAGGCGTTTCTGCTTTCATGATGTCCGCACGAAGCGCGGCGGAACCGGGGAAGCCTTTTGTATACCAGGCAAGATGTTTTCTGCCTTCCTGGACACCGATATAGTCACCTTTCAGCGCGATCAGTTTGTCCAGATGCTCCATCGCGGCACACAGGCGTTCATAGTGGGTCGGCGGCGTATAGGGGATACCGTCCATATCGGCGATGATCTCGTCGAAGATCCACGGATTGCCGTAGACACCGCGTGCAATCATGACACCGTCACATTCCGTTGTCAGCCGCATATGACGGGCATCGGCGGCGGTATAAATGTCTCCGTTGCCGACAACGGGAACGGATGCGTCAACCGCCTGACGAACCGCCTTGATACAGTCAAGATCAACGGGCGGGGCATATAGCTGGGAGCGTGTCCTGCCGTGCACAACGATGCAGGCGACGCCGAGCGATGCCGCGATTTTGGCAATTTCCACGCAGTTTTTGGAGTTTGCGTCCCATCCCGCGCGGATTTTGACGGTGACGGGAAGGTCTGTCGCACCGCGGACCGCTTCGATGATCTGTCCGGCCAGTACGGGATTTTTCATCAGCGCGGATCCTTCGCCGTTGTTGACAATTTTGGGCATCGGACAGCCCATGTTGATGTCAATGGCGGCGGGAATACGGGTACAGGGAGTATCGGGGGCAGAAAGTGTTTTTGCGGCAAATGCCATGATTTCGGGTTCCGAGCCGAAAATCTGCACGGCACACGGCATTTCCTCCTCGGAGATATGCGCCAACACCGCTGTTTTTTTGTCGTGATACCACAGTGCCTTTGCCGAGATCATTTCCGTGACGGTGTAATCCGCTCCGTGTGCACGGCAGACAGCCCGGCAGGGCGCATCGGTGACACCTGCCATCGGTGCCAGCATCAGACCGTGGGAAAGAACGGTTTCTCCGATGGAGAATGATTTTTTTATAGGTAGATCGATCATGTTTGTGAATGATTTCCTCATTTAATAATATGGTTTTCCGATTCTATTCTATTATTTTATAATAGAATTGTGAACAGACTTTTAACATCGTGCAAAAAAGTATGGATTCCCATTGCAAAATCTGAAAATTTATGATAAAATGAATCCACATCCATACAAACAGAAGGAGCGACTGATCCCCATGGCTAACAATACGAAAAAACAGACAGGCAAAACAAAAAAATCCAATCCGCTGATTACCGCCGCATATGTTGTCGGGATTGCCCTTGCTGTCGGCGGGTATGTCTTTGCGGACGCATCGGGCTATCTGATTCCGGGACTTTCCCCGTTTGCCCTTGCCGCTGTCATCGGTGTTTATACTTATGAGCACTATCAGAACAACAAAGCCAACCGCGACGGTATGCTGATGCCGCAGATGATCATTCTCGGGATCCTGGCGGCAGTCAATGTCTTCTGGGGCGCTTTGCAGATTTATGCTTTTATCGTGTCCTGACATCCGAAAATTCAGAAAATTCCGGTGAGAAACCGGAATTTTTTTATACAACCCATTGCATTTTCAAAGGAAGTGTTATATAATATATATATTCGTATCTGTTTTCTATACAGCATGACAAAAATGCCAAGATACATTCCACAGAAAGGATTGATGATATATGAAGAGAATCTGTATTAAGGAAATTTATCGGGATATGGCAGCGTTCGACGGCAAGTCCATCACCGTCGCAGGCTGGGCAAGAAATATCCGCGCAAGCAACGCGTTCGGTTTTATCGAACTGAATGACGGCAGCTACTTCAAGAATCTGCAGGTTGTTCTGGAGGACGAAAAGCTCTCCAACTATAAGGAAATTGCACACCAGAACATCGGCTGTGCACTGATTGTCACCGGTGTCCTCGTTCTGACGCCCGACGCAAAACAGCCGTTTGAATTAAAGGCAGAAACCGTTGAGGTTGAAGGTGCATCCACGCCCGATTATCCGCTGCAGAAGAAGCGCCACACGATGGAATACCTGCGTACCATCGCGCATCTGCGTCCGCGCGCAAACACGTTCAACGCAGTCTTCCGTGTCCGTTCCACCGCGGCTTATGCCATTCATAAGTTCTTCCAGGAACGCGGCTTCGTTTATGTCAACACACCCATCATCACGGGTTCCGACTGCGAAGGTGCAGGTGAAATGTTCCGCGTTACCACGCTGGATATGAACAACCCGCCTCGTCTGGAGGACGGTTCCGTCGACTGGTCCCAGGACTTCTTCGGCAAGTCCACCAACCTGACGGTTTCCGGTCAGCTGGAAGCAGAAACCTTTGCTATGGCTTATGCAAACATCTATACCTTCGGTCCGACCTTCCGCGCCGAAAACTCCAACACCCAGCGCCATGCATCCGAATTCTGGATGATGGAGCCCGAAATTGCATTCGCAGACCTTGCCGACGACATGGAACTGGCAGAGGACATGATCAAGTATGTCATCCGCTATGTCATGGAAGAATGTGCGGCTGAAATGGAATTTTTCAACAGCTTTGTGGACAAGGGTCTGATCGACCGTCTGACAGCACTCGTCAACAGCGAATTCGGTCATGTCACCTATACCGAAGCCGTTGAACTGCTCAAGAACTCCGGCAAGGAATTCGACTATCCTGTTGAATGGGGTATCGACCTGCAGACCGAGCATGAACGTTATCTGACCGAAGTGATCTTCGGCAAGCCCGTTTTCGTCACCGACTATCCGGCCGACATCAAGGCGTTCTATATGCGTCTCAACGATGACGGCAAGACGGTTGCGGCAATGGATATGCTCGTTCCCGGCGTCGGCGAGCTGATCGGCGGTTCCCAGCGTGAAGAGCGTCTGGACTATCTGGAACGTGCAATGGCGAAGTTCAACCTCAATCCCGAGGACTACTGGTGGTACACCGAACTGCGCAAGTACGGCGGAACGCACCATGCCGGCTTCGGTCTTGGCTTTGAACGTCTGATTATGTACATCACCGGTGTTTCCAACATCCGTGACGTAGAAGCATTCCCGCGTACCAAGGGTCTGGCTGAATTCTGATATTGATTGAATAAAACCGAGAGCATCGGCAGATACTTCCGATAGAAACAGATACGGAGGTATGGCGATGCTCTCTTTTTTTCTCGGACTGTGGATCGGCGGGATTGTCGGGATTGTGGTGATGTGTCTTTTGCAGGTCAATCACGGTGCCGATACGGAATATGATGACGGATGAGGTTCCCCATTGCATAAACAACGGGAAAATCCCATGGAATTTCGGGATTTCTCTTGACATTTTCAAAAAAATAATGTATAATAATGCTCAATTTAATGGCTGTGACGAAGAGGACACGCATGACAAAAGCAGGGAATGATTCCCGACAGAGAGACGGCGGTTGGTGTGAGCCGTGTGCGGATTTGTGCGATGGTCTATGGCTTCTGAGCCGGTGTGTCGAGACGGCATCTGCGACTGTGGATGGCGGTTAGGCTCATCCGTTTGGCCGCGTAAAGGCACAGGGTTTGGAAAGAATCCGAAAAAAGAGCGGCGGACGTGTCATGCGTCTGCAATTTGAGTGGTACCGCGGGTGAGAAAGTCTCCCGTCTCAAAAAACAGCAGGAACAGCTTGCTCCTGTCGGTTTGATTGAGACGGCTTTTTTATTTCTCCGCGTAACCGAACAACTACAGAGTAATCAACGAAAGGATATACGATCAACCATGAAAAAGAATTACAGAATCGAAACAAAATGTGTGCAGGGCGGTTATACCCCCGGAAACGGTGAACCCAGACAGATTCCGATCATTCAGTCCACGACGTTTAAATATGCATCCGGCACGGAAATGGGCAAACTGTTTGACCTGGAAGCATCCGGCTATTTCTACTCCCGCCTGCAGAACCCGACCTGCGACACGGTTGCAGCAAAGATTTGTGAAATGGAAGGCGGTACGGCTGCCATGCTGACCTCCTCCGGTCAGGCGGCATCCTTCTATGCGGTTTTCAACATCGCATCTGCGGGCGACCATGTCGTTTCCTCCGCAGCAATCTACGGCGGTACGTATAATCTGTTCGCCGTCACGATGAAGCGCATGGGTATCGAATTCACATTCGTCAATCCCGACTGCACGGAAGAAGAACTGAATGCGGCATTCCGTCCGAACACCAAGGCGGTCTTCGGTGAAACAATCGCCAATCCTGCACTGACCGTGCTTGATATCGAAAAGTTTGCGAACGCGGCACATGCACACGGCGTTCCGCTGATCATCGACAACACCTTTGCAACGCCCGTCAACTGCCGTCCGTTTGAATGGGGTGCTGACATCGTCACCCATTCCACGACCAAGTACATGGACGGTCACGGTGCTGCCGTCGGCGGATGCATCGTCGATTCCGGCAACTTTGACTGGATGGCACATGCCGACAAGTTCCCGGGTCTGACCACGCCCGATGACAGCTACCACGGTGTCACCTATGCCGAACGCTTCGGCAAAGAGGGAGCATTCATCACCAAGGCGACCGCACAGCTGATGCGTGACTTCGGCTCGGTTCAGTCCCCGCAGAGCGCATTCCTGCTCAACATGGGACTGGAATCCCTGCATGTCCGCATGGAACGCCACTGTGCCAACGCCGCCGCTGTTGCAAAGTATCTCGAATCCCACGAAAAGATCGCTTGGGTCAACCATCCGTCGCTTGCGTCCTGCAAATACCACGAGCTTGCAAAGAAGTACATGCCGAAGGGCACCTGCGGCGTTATCAGCTTCGGTGTCAAGGGCGGCAGACAGGCAGCAGAGGACTTCATGGGACATCTGCAGATCGCCGCGATCGAAACACACGTTGCCGATGCACGCACCTGCTGTCTGCACCCGGCATCCACGACCCACCGCCAGATGTCTGACGCAGAACTGCTCGCAGCCGGTGTTTCTGCCGATCTCGTCCGTCTCTCCTGCGGTCTGGAATCCGCCGATGACCTGATTGCCGATATTGAACAGGCTTTGGCGCAGATCTGATCCACTACTGAACAGAAAGGAATCGACATCCCATGCCGATCAAAATACCAAACGAACTGCCTGCCGTACGGACACTTGCCTCGGAAAAGATCTTTGTCATGACCGAAAAGCGCGCCATGACGCAGGATATCCGTCCGCTTCGCATTGTTCTTCTGAACCTGATGCCGACCAAGATTGTCACAGAAACACAGTTTTCGCGTCTGCTCGGCAACTCGCCTCTGCAGGTGGAGCTGACCCTTCTGCAGACGGCAACGCATCAGTCCAAAAATACCTCCGCCGAGCATCTTCTGATGTTCTATAAAACCTTTGATGAAATCCGCGATCAGAAATTTGACGGTATGATCATCACCGGTGCGCCCGTCGAAAAGATGGAATTTGAAGAGGTGGAATACTGGGACGAGCTCTGCGAAATCATGGACTGGAGCAAAAAGAACGTTCACAGTACGCTTCACATCTGCTGGGGCGCGCAGGCGGGACTTTACCATCACTACGGAATCAAAAAATACCCGCTCGATCAGAAAATGTTCGGTGTCTTCCCGCATACCGTGGAAACACAGGACAACACGCTGATGCGCGGCTTTGACGACGTGTTCTATGCACCGCACAGCCGTCATACGACGATCAACCGTGAGGACATTGAAGAGGTCGATGCGCTGACCATCATCGCTTCCTCCGAGGAGGCCGGTGTTTATGCTGTGGAAAGCGCCAAGCATCGCCAGATCTACATCACCGGTCACTCCGAGTACGATGCCGACACGCTGGAACGTGAATATCTGCGTGATAAAAACGCCGGTCTGCCGATCGAAGTTCCGAAAAACTACTATCCGAACGACGATGACACCAAGCCGCCGAGAGTCACATGGCGCGGACATGCCAATCTGTTGTTCTCCAACTGGCTCAATTACTACGTATACCAGACAACACCTTACGAAATTGCAAAAATCTGAAAAAGTTCTGCCGCATCTCCTCATGTACGGAAATGCGGCAGTTTCTTTGTTATTCGATCGGTGATTTGCGTTCTTTGCGGGAAGATGCTTTCCGGGTACGAACCAGCTTATAAAGCTCCTCTGCGGCAAGACGCGTTTTGGCAACGACATCATAGTCGATCTGCGGGAAACAGTAGTAAAGCGTGTTTGTGTCACCGATACAAATCATATCGCCGATTTCGTACCAGTAGTAGTCGGAATATAAGCTGTAGGACGCAAGCGGCTTCTGACGGTAATCAAGTTGCGGCTGTCCCGCAGCATCAGCACAGCCGACGAGATGAAAACCGTCTTTGTCATGGTGCAGACGACCGGTACCGACACGGTAGACCGCACGCATATCGACCTGCATACGGATTTCCACGGGAATGTCGAGGCAGTAGGTACCATTTTCCAGCGCTTCTCTGACACAGTCACGCTCCCATGCGTACCAGTCGGGAATGTGCGGAAATTCGGTATTTCCGTCAGCAGCTTCCATTTGTCCGTCCTCCCGGAGGGTATAGGATTTTCCGCACGCGGTACAAGTGATATGAATACCTTCCGCCTGCATACCATTCTCGGACAGACAGTGCGGGCACTTGTACAGCACACGGTTCAGTCCGTCCGCGCGCTCGGGATGGTCGATGACAATCCCATTGTCGCGCTGCCATGCAAAGTTGTCAAAGGAGAAGCGGTCGTTCAGTACCGCCATCAGTTCCTCGGCTGATTTTGTTTTGGTATCTTCAGGTGAAAACAGGTACTCCATGTCGGCAGTAACACGTACCTTGCGTGCACGGAGATTATTGTAAAGCGGTGTGCGGGTGAATGCTCCGTAGGTTCGGATCATGATGACAGGAACACCGAGCATTTTGACAAGACTGCCAAGAGAATCCGGAAGTGTTGTTGCAGTGCCGTCAAAGGAATAGCTTGCCTCGGGATACATCAGTACCGATTCGCGTCGGTTTCTGACGGTATGAAGCAGATCGCGTACCAACGTCATGTCGGTAACGAATTTTGTTGTCGGGATACAGCCAATGCCGCGCATAACGAGGTTCAGACCGATGAAGCTGTCGGATGTGGCGACGATATGATACGGACGCGGAAACAGACACGCCGATGCAATTTTCATGTCGAGAAAGCACGAATGATTCATCAGTATCAGACACGGCTCTTTTTTGGAAAGGCGTTCCATACCGATTTTATTGACAGCAAAGCCTGTTTCCAGAAGCTCCGGGATCGACAGAACACGGATCAGTCCGTGCAGAAAGCGGCTCGGTCGACCGGGCTTTTTATGCTTTTGCTTGGGCAGGGTGATGACCTTTTCGTAGGGCAGATCGCGTTTTGTTATCTTCATGGCAAGGATGTCCTTTTACGTAAAATTCAACGGTTGGAATACAGCGCAGCCGCACGGCGAAGCACTTCGATCGAAGGACCGGGAATTCTGCCGAGCCCGTCGGGACCGACGTTGACGAGATAATTGATGTCAAGGTCATTCAGCCGCGCACGGTTTGCGGCAAGCACCTCGGGAGCAATCCAGTTGTGATCCCGATAGTTGAAGCCCCACGAATGGTTGAGCGTACATGCGGATTCATACAGACCGTACTTGCAGGGCTTGAAGCCGCAGATATTCTGATAGTCCACCGTGTCGGGATCAACCTTGGAAAGACGTTCCCACTCTTCACGGCTTGCGGGGATTTCGTTGTCGCCGAGGGAAACGTAGTCATACGCACCGTTGCCCAACCGCGAATTGATCAGACAGTTCGGCTGAAGACGCTTGACCGTGTCGTAGATGCGGCGGGACTGCTCTGCATTGATGGTCATCGGAACGTCAAACCATGCAAGAAAAACATCGCCGTAGTTTGTCATGATTTCCTCGATCTGCGGCAGAATTTTCTTTTCAAAGCAAATGGAGAAATCCTTGTCATCGACAGACGGGAAATCCCAGCTGTTGTCCCAGGAAACACCCGAGCACGGAATGTGACGGGAGAGATAGCTGCCGCCATGGTATTCGTGCCAGTCAAGGTCTTGGGAATAGTAGAATCCGAGCTTCAGACCGTGCTTCTGACATGCCGCGGCAAGCTCACCGATCAGGTCGCGCTTGCACGGTGTTGCATCATAGACATTATACGGGTCGACCTTCGAGCGGAACAAGGCAAAGCCGTCGTGGTGCTTGGTCGTAACAACGAGATACTTCATGCCGACTTCCTTTGCAAGGCAGACAATTTCTTCCGCATCGAAGTAGATCGGATTGAAAACGGAGGCTAACTTTTCGTATTCCGCGATCGGAATGGCGTGATAGGCACCGATCCATTCGGCATAGGCAGAGGACGGCTTGCCTTTGTATTCGCCGGACAAAAGAGAATAAAGACCGAAGTGCATCATCATGCCGTAGCCGGCTTCTTTGAAATAGGTAACATTAGGATTCATACAGATACGCTCCTTATGATGTTATTATGATTGATGAAACCATTATAGCAAATATGACGGGAAATGTCAATAAAAAACACACCGTCACAGCAAGAAACTATGTAGAATCCGCGTTCGTACTTGACTTTTCGCCGTCAGATATGTTATAATATAAACAGAACAAAAATTCGAAAGTGAGGTGATCCCATGCCGCCCAAAAAAACAACGAATCTGACTCCCGAGAGTCCCATCACCGCCCTTCCAGGTATTTCCGAAACGCGCGGTGCATTGTTTGCAAAGCTCGGTATTGAGACGCTTGCCGATTTGTGCCGTCATTATCCGCGCACCTACGAAATCCGCGGAAAGATGACAACCGTCGCGGATGCATTGTCTGACGGATGCGGTCACGGAGAGCCTGTTTCTCTGCTTCTGACCGTCGGGACACAGCCGAAGGTCACAACGATCCGCCGCGGCATGGTGCTGACCCGCTTTACCGCGTTTGACGAGACGGGGACAGTGCAGATCACCTACTTCAATCAGCCGTATCTGCGCGATGCATTTGCCGTCGGTTCAACATACCGCTTTTTCGGACGGTGTGAGAAGACCACAGGCGGCAGACTGTCCATGACCTCGCCCAAGCACGAAATGCTCGGCGCGTCTGACCCCGGCGACGGTTCTTCGCTTCCGTCGATTTATCCGATCTACCGCGTAACGGCAGGACTGACACAGAAGCTGATCGCGCAGTCGGTCGAGCGTGCGCTGGCGGTTGTCTATCCGCCCGATCGGAACACCCCCGATCCTTTGCCGACATCGGTGCTCACAGAACACAATCTCTGCGGCAGACGGTATGCAGCAGTCAATATCCATATGCCGGAAAACGAAGCCGTCCTCGATGCCGCCCGCAAACGTCTGATCTTTGAGGAACTCTTGTTGTTTGCACTCGGTCTGCGTCTGCGCAAAAGCATGAAAGAGCAGCGTACGGCAATTCCGATGACCGCGCCCGATATGACGCCGTTCTATGCGGCACTTCCGTATGCCTTGACGGGTGCACAGACGCGTTCAATCGGCGAATTTCTGCATGACATGACGGAGAAGCCCTCTCCGATGAACCGCCTGCTCTCGGGCGATGTCGGCTCGGGCAAAACCGTCTGTGCCGCGGCGGCGCTTTATATTGCACTCCAAAACGGCTGTCAGGCTGCCCTCATGGCACCGACGGAAATTTTAGCCACCCAGCACTATGAAGATCTGGCTCCGTTGTTTGAGACACTCGGCTATGACTGCGCCCTGTTGGTCGGCAGTACAAAAGCAAAGGAAAAGACCGCGATCAAGGCACGTCTTGCTGACGGCACACTGCCGCTTGTCATTGGTACCCATGCCCTGCTTGAAGATAATGTCGTGTTTGCCAACTGCGGGCTTGTCATCACAGACGAACAGCACCGTTTCGGTGTCGGTCAGCGCGCCGCGCTTGCCAAAAAAGCGGAAAATGTGCATACACTCATCATGTCCGCAACACCGATTCCGCGGACGATGGCGCTGATGCTGTTCGGTGATCTGGAAATGTCGATTCTCGATGAGATGCCGCCCGGCAGACAAAAGGTTTCAACCTTTGCCGTAGATGAATCCTACCGCGAACGACTCAACGGCTTTATCCGCAAACAGGTGGAGGAGGGACATCAGGTCTATATCGTCTGTCCTGCCATCGATGAAACAGAGGATGATGGTGAAGGACTTGGCGGTGAGACTGTACAGGATGACCGTCCGACGATGAAAGCGGCAGTAGCCTATGCAAAGACGCTTTCCGAGAATGTTTTCCCCGATCTGCCTGTCGGATTTCTGCACGGAAAAATGAAGCCTGCCGAAAAAGATGCCATCATGCACCGTTTTTCCTCGGGAGAACTGCCGATTCTCGTATCCACCACCGTCATTGAGGTCGGTGTCAACGTCCCGACGGCAACGCTGATGGTCGTGGAAAACGCGGAATACTTCGGATTGTCCCAGCTGCATCAGCTGCGCGGTCGTGTCGGTCGAGGACGGGACAAATCATGGTGTATCCTCGTCTCCGACAACAAAGGCGAAACTGCCAAACAGCGTCTGGAAATTATGTGCAAAACGAACAACGGCTATGAAATTGCCGAAAAGGACCTGGAACTGCGCGGTCCCGGTGATTTCTTTGCGGCAAATCCCGGCGGTGTTTCTTATGATGTCCGTCAGTCGGGAGGACTGCGCTTTGCCATTGCGTCGTTCTGTGACGATATGGAATTTCTGCGCAATGCGTTTTCCGCCGCCGATGAAATTGCCGCATTTGATCCGCTGCTTCAAAAGCCGGAAAACACTCTGCTCCGCGAGGCAATGGAAAGCCGCTTCGGAGTCGTGGTTTTATGACGCGGCAATGTCACCATATCGGACAATCCCTGCGGTTTGAATAAAAATTTACAAATCCCCATTGAAATCGGAACAAAAACGCGGTACAATATATGTTACCATATCATTTTATAAAGGAAAATGAACAACAATGAAACTGACCAAACTTCTTTCTTTGATTCTTGCTTGTATTCTGCTCTCTCTGTCCGTCATCTCCTGTTCTCCGTCTGTCACGGAAGCAGGCATTGCGATTCCGTCCGATATGCAGGCGATTGCAGGCGAAGCCGGTGACTATGACCTGATTGTACCGTCAAACTGGCTTGTCGAAACCACCGTCGGTATGACCAGCGCTTATGTTGAGGATACCGCTCGTTCCTCTGTCACCGTCACGGCAAACGAACTGACGGCAGAACTTACCTCCATTGAAGCATACTGGGATATGTTTGCAGAAGAATTTGCGGCAACCTTTGCGGATTTTGCCATGGTCGATGCAGAACCGTCTGACGTGGTTGTCGGTTCCGCATACGAGGACACCACCCGTCATACCGAGGCTCTCAAATACCGCTATACCGCAACGGTCGGCGGTGTCAAGTACCAGTGGATGCAGGTGCTCTGCCTGCGCGGCGCAACGATGTATATCATCACCTACACCTCCACGGCAGAAAGCTACGAATCCAATCTTGAGGATGTCAATGAGATCCTGTCGCATCTCTACTTCCGCTGATTGTGGAGTTTTTCAGCATGCAGACCATTTATTTTGACAACAGCGCGACAACGGCTCTTTGTCCCAAAGCGCGTGAAGCGATGCTCCATGTCATGGACGAGGCGTGGGGCAATCCGTCCTCCCGCCATGCTATCGGTGTTACCGCGCACAACGTTCTGAAAAAAGCACGTGAGCAGGTGCTCTCTGCCCTTGGTGTCCGCGGTGCAAAGGAAGAAAATCTGATTTTTACCGCATCGGGTACGGAAGCGGACAACCTCGCCATCACCGGTACCGCACATGCAAAAAAAGCACTGGCGGGCGGTAAAATCATCACCTCGGATTCCGAGCATCCCGCCGTTCTGCGTACCGTGGAAGCGCTGGAAGCAGAAGGGTTCCGTGCATCATATATTCCTACGAAGCACGGCGTATTTGACATGGATGTGTTCCGCCGTGAAATGACGCGCGATACATTTCTTGTCACGGTGATGCTCGTCAACAACGAAACGGGTGCCGTCAATGACATCCGCGCCATCTCCGATTATGCAAAAAGTGTCAATCCCGACTGTATCGTTCATACCGATGCGGTACAGGGATTTCTGAAGCTTCCCTTTACGCCGACCACCCTCGGTGCAGATCTTGTCACGGTATCGGCGCATAAAATTCACGGTCCCAAAGGTGTGGGCGCGCTGTACATCTCCCCTTACATGATCAAACGCCGTGCCGTTTCTCCGATCATCTTCGGCGGCGGGCAGGAGTTTTCCTTCCGTTCGGGTACGGAAAATCTGCCCGGTATTGCCGGGTTCGGTGCTGCTGCCGCTGCCCAAAGTGCATCTTTGGAACAGGATATCGCCGCAATGACATCTCTGCGCGACAGGCTTCCTGCGATGCTTGCGGACGATCCGATTCTCTCGAATATCGCGGTCAATGTCCCGCAGTCAAAGGAACGTGCGCCGCATATCGTCTCCCTGCGCATGCCGAAGATCAAAAGCGAAACAATGCTGAATTTCCTGTCGGGAAAAGGCATTGCCGTATCCTCGGGTTCTGCGTGTTCTGCGCAGAGCGGACGGATTTCAAGCGCGCTTCTGTGCTTCGGTCTTTCCGAGGCGGAAGCCGATACGACCCTGCGCATCAGTCTGTGTGCTCAAAACACAGAAGAAGAGCTGATTGCCCTGTGTGATGCTCTGCGGCTCGGCATCAAAATGCTGGCAAGAATGAAACGATAACAACGACAAACGCAGATACAAGGATGTATGTGTCCTGTATCTGCGTTCTTTGTATTTATGCCCATTCAACCGCAATGACAAGCGGTTCTGCCGGGTACTCGTCCACGGGAATCTCACGGATGGAGTAATATTGTTTGCGCGCAACGGTATCTGCATCGACCTTCGACGGCAGTGTTCCGTGACGAATGGGAAGCGTCTCCCCGGAATTGAGCAGGACGGCGCGGCACGGTTTCGGAATATCGTCATCCAACAATGTCACGGCGGTGCTGTTCAATCCCCGATAGAAATGGAAATAGGTCACGCCGTTCTTTTCCACGGCGATATGCGGCATCCCGCCGGAAAGGGAATAGGTGCGCGCGGCGGGTGCGGTATTTTCAAGGGCGATTTGTGTGCGGTTATACCACGTACCGATGCGGCAAAGCAGCTGTTCCGATCGCGTGGGGATCGTACCGTCTGCCATCGGACCGACATTGAGCAGATAACTGCCGCCCATCGCCATGATCTTATCGATGGACTGCATCAGATGTCTTGCGGAAAAATAATCCTCTTCCGCGCGATACCCCCAGCTGTTTTCTCCGACCGACTGACATGCTTCCGTCATCGTCGGGAATCGGTCACCGTCGGGAACGGAACGCTCCGGCGTTGCAAAATCCCCTGCATCAAAGCCGCGGTTGTTGATCAGAATGTTCGGCTGAAGAGCGCGTACCAGCTCGTTGATGCTTTTGTCCTCGATGTGCGGCGGAATATCCCAGAAAAAGGTATAGATCTCACCGTAGTTTGTCAGCAGTTCCGTCACCTGTGCTTTGACAAACGCAATGTAGGCGTCCATGTCGGTTAATTCCGGATATTTTGCCTTCCATTGATGGGTGGAAAGGGCATTATAGGCATTGGGATGATGCCAGTCGGGATTGGAATAGTACAGGGACAGCTTCATACCGTACTTATGGCAGGCATCGGCGAGCAGTTTCAGAACATCCTTGCCATAGGGTGTGTTCATGATGTTGTAATCGGTTTGCCCGGTGTCCCACATACAGAAGCCGTCGTGGTGTTTCGTGGTAAAGCAGAGATAGGACATGCCGCAGTCGCGTGCCATTCTGACCCATGCTTCGGGATCGTAACGGATGGGGTCAAAGCGGTGCATCAATGCTTCATAATCGTCGTGATTCCAGTCGCCGCGTGCCAGCACCTGTTCGTGAACAGCGGGAATGGCGTACAGTCCCCAATGGATGAACAGACCGAATCGGTTTTGCATGATCGTATACCTCCATGATCTTGATCTGCTGTTATTATAGCACAGCCGTCAGGATTTTGCAAGAGGGATAAAAGACAGAGGTACAGCCGATAGCCGTACCTCTGCGGTTTGATTGGAAAAGCGGTCAGATGGTGCCTGTCACACGGACAACGGCAACACCGGGTGTGGTTGTGATGACGCCGGTGGCCGGATCCTGGCTGTACGTCGCCGCAGGCACTGTGATGACACCGGGAACCGTTGCAAATTCACCTGTCGTCGAGTCATAGGTGTAAAATGCGGGAGACGATACGACCTCACCGTTATAGGTGACGCTGATCGGATCGAGAATCGGGTCAAAGGTATCGCGCAGGACAACGCCGTCAGCAGATGTCGCTTCGGTATTGCCGGCATTCTGAATGACGAAGGTGTAGGTGATCTGTCCGTTTTCCGTAACCGTTTCGGGACAGAGAGACTTAGAGATGGTCAGCGATGCCTCTGCGGCTGCGGTAATCTGAGCGGTATCGGTGAGTGCAGCAGTCAGCCCGCCGCCGGTCACAGATGCGGTATTGAGAATGGTTCCGGTGAGATCAGCCGGTGCATAGGCATTGACAACCGCTTCATAAATGAGCAGGACATTGCTTGCCGCAGGAACAGAGATACCGGTAACGGTCAGCGGATCGGTATCAGTAACCGTCGGCGGTGAAATCAGATCACCGTTGACATACAGCTGCACAGAGCCGTCAACATAGGTCAGAGGAACAACGGTGACCGCGGGATCGCCGACCGTGTATGCGCCGAGATCATCGGTGACGGTGAGTCCGGTAAATGCGGTGCTTCCGCTGTTGCGGATGCTGATGATATAGGTGACGGTATCGCCGGGAAGATACGTGGTGCGGGATGCATTCTTGGTCATGGAGAGCACTTCAACGATTTCACCTGTCACAACGTTGGAATCGCGGATGGTGTCACCCCACGAAATGGTCGCACGGTTGGTAAATGCTGCCATATAGATAATCCTTTCGTTTCGCAGAAGTCATGGGGGATGCAAACCCCATGAACAGTATATGCAAATACAGGAAAACGGCCTGGATGCGCCATTGACAGCTTTTTGAAAATATGATATGATATTTTTGAAAAAATCTTGTCAGCAAATCCAAAATCACAACACTATATGGGTGAAAACCGGTTTTGAGAAAATTTGGAAGGGGGAGTAGCGTATGCAGATGGCTGGAATCGGCGGAGAGTTGATTCTGAACTTCACAGAGCATTACATGGAATCACTGTTTTATTTCTGTCTGAAAAAGACGGGAAATACGGTGGAAGCCGAGGATCTGACACACGATACGGCACTTCATATTCTGACCGCCCTGCAGCGCGGTGTCATTCCCGCACATTTTTCGGCGTGGGTGTGGCAGATTGCGCGCAACCGTTATGCGGCGTGGGCGGCAAAAAAGCACCTGCGCACCGAACGGCAGAGTACCGTTGACATTGCCGAATATGAAATCGAAGGCGCTGACGGTAATCCGCTGGACGGGATGATCGATGCAGAGCAGACGGCACTTCTGCGCCGTGAGCTGGCATTCATCCGTCGGGAATACCGCGATATGATCGTTGCGTATTACATCGAAAACCGAAGCATCCATGATATTGCACAGGCAAACGCACTCTCCGTCAGCGCGGTTCAGCAGAGACTGCACCGTGCGAGAACGATTCTGAAAGAAGGTATGGATATGGCAAGAACATTTGGTAAGAGAAGCTACAATCCCGAGGAGATCACATTCGCCGCCAGCGGCAGTCAGCCCTCAGGTCTTCCGTGGACTGCTGTCCAGCGCAGTATCCCGAAAAACATTCTCCTGCAGGCAAGCAACAACCCGTCCACCGCAGAGGAGCTTTCCGTGGAACTCGGCATCGCACTGCCGTATATGGAAGAAGAAATCGCGCTTCTGTGCAATGCGACCTTACTGGAAAAGCAGGGGGACAAATACATTACGAACTTCTTCATTTTGGACCGCGACTGCCGTCTTGACATCTACAATGCACTTCGCCGCGGTGCAAAGGACAGAAGTGCGCTGATACGGGAACTGATTGCGGACACAGAAGAAAGCATTGCCGCGCTCGGAATGCTCGGTGCACATATGGGCGGCGAAACCCTGCGTTGGTGGCTGATTCCGCACATCACGGATATGCTCATTGACGGCATCGTCCGCGGCGAGAGTATCTATGAGCCGCCGGCGCGGGCAAACGGCGAAACATGGGGCTTTGTCGGATATGAGATGGCAGAACTGCCCGAGAGTACGATGATGAGTCACAACGGTGCCGGCAATGAACAGAATATGTTCTGGACATACAAATACCCGGTCGGTCAGATGTGGGATCAGTGCGGCGAGCCGAACGACTATGAGCTTGTCCTGATGCTTGCCGACTGTATCCGCAAGAACCGCACGACGGCATCGTTCTCCGACGGTGATGCCCGTATGTGGGAACGCATCGACGGACGCTATGCGCACGCCGATGAGCATGGCAATGTTATTCCCGACATTCTCGTCTTCCGCGACGGCATGATCGATGCACTTGAAGCGATCATCCGCGGTCACAAAAACTTTGCGAATCTGACCGAAAACATGACCGCCGCCTATCATACGGTGGAAGCGATTTTCAAACAGTACAGCCACCGCGTTCTTCACAGCCACATCGGCTACTACATCCGCATGGAGCTGTATGCCGCGCGCATGATGACCGTCCATGATCTGCTTACAGACGGATTCCTGACTTTGCCGGAGCAGCAGGACAAGTCAAGCTACGGTATGCATCTGATTCTGACGTGATATCCGCATAAAAAACAGCCGCTCACAATCCGATTATCGGTGCGTGGGCGGCTGTGTTATTTATGAGGGAAAGGACTGCACTCCGTCCGTTTTGTCTTTGGTGATGCGGCGAATGAGCGCCAGCGGCAGATACAGAGGCAGACACCAGAGTGCGGATACGATCATATCGGACAGGATTCCTGTCCAAAGCATCGGCAATACCACGCCGAAGGATTCTCCGGCAAACGCGGCAGAAATGACGGAAAACGCCAGCAGAAACATGCCGTGAAGCATACAGACAGCCGTTTCGTAGACCGCATAGAACCAGAATCCTTTTTTCAGAAAATGCCCGCCGAGCAGACCGATCGAAAACCCGTACAGCATATAGAAAACAGGCAGTACATACAGCGCATCCCCACCGGCGGCTGACGAAAGCAGTCCTGCGGCAATGCCGAACCATGCGCCGCCGACAGCACCTTCCAGCATGGCGACAGCGGTGACCCATGCGGGCAGGAAATACGGCGTCCCGATGGCTGCGGCGGAAGCCCCCTGAAAGGCAAACAGCGTTCCTTCCGTGACACACAGAAGCAGCGCGATAACGGCATAACAAAGCCACTTGATACCGCCGCGCAGAAATGCCCGTCTGCGCTGTCTTGCGCGGTCACGGTAAGCGCGGGAGGCAGTCCGTGCGCCGTAGAAGCGTGCCATGCCGATCTCCCCTTTCTGTCCTGTCTGAAATCCGTCGGATGGTTGATGGATCTATTATATTGTAACATGAACTGCCGTGTTTTGTCAAGGGACGAAACTCAGAGCACCGCGCCGTGAAACATCATTTTGCGCAGTTTTCCGTACTGCAGAGCAAGTGCGGCGCACAGCAGGGTATCACCGGGCGAGGAGCAGTTGTGACTGAGCAGGGCATGCAGATGCGCACAGCGGTCATCGTCCTGCGTGTCTGATCCTTGCGATGCATCCTCTGTGTCCGGTGCAGGATCGCGCGGCAGGGTGATATTCAAGAGAGGTCCCGCATGCAGTCCGCGATACCAGCTGCCGAGCGAACCGCATCTTCCGACCGAGTCCGTTTCATAGCCGCGCCCGTCAATGTCTTTTGCCAGAATCTGTGCCAGCGAACGCGTACGGTGATCGGACCCGCACCAACCAATGCGCCCTCCGCCATAGTCCTCCTCATCGGTACCGTCGCCGAATACCAGAACCAGATCGGTTGTCGCCGCGCCGCGCAGAAAATTGGCGACAGCCGCACATTCCGGCTCACTCTCCGGGTGCATACCGGGGAAACCGGCACCGCCGATCCCATGCGAGTGCGTCATGGCACCGGTAAAATCGGCATCAAAATTACAGCGCAGGTCGACACCGCGTCCGCTGCATACCCAGTGTGCAAACGGATTGCCGGTACCATTGTTCTGTATGTCCGCATTATTTGCCGACAGCATGGTCAGAAGCCGCGGCAGAAGAGGATTGTGGTCGTCCTGACCGTCACAACGAAGCACCGCACCGTCGACATTGAGCATCGGTACAACCGTGATACTGCGTGTATGCCGCAGATAGGATATGTCAATGCCCGCAACACGCATGCCGCTCTGCTGTGCCTGTACATAATCCCGTGCAAACTGTAAAAGCAGCGCACCGATACGGATACTGCCCGTCATACCGCCAAGATACAGAAGACGGTGACTGCCCTCTCCAAGCTGCAGTGCCGGAATCGTACGTCCCAGATAACTGGTGCCGAACTTGATTTTTCGGATGCCCTCGCCGCGGTATTGCGTGCACAGCGCATCGATGGATGTACATAAGGTTTCATATATGGTTTCCATTGTATCCCACTCCTTGTTTTCGGAAAGACCGAATAATTGTTTATCGTACGGGACAACCTATTCTCGTAAATTCAGAATTTGGCGAGAAAGGAACGACACGTCTCATGAATCACAGCCCCTCACACGGATTGCATATCCGTCTCCGTCCCGTTTCAGACGGTACGGTACGACTCTGCCGTCCGCAGGAAAAGCGAAGCCTGCCTCAGACGAAAAATCCGCTCATCATCCGCAGAACCTATGATATTACCGCCGCCTGTACACGGCTGAACGACGCAGAAGAGGACGCTCCGCTCACCGTGCATATCCGCGGGGAACGCGCTGTGCCGCTTCTGCGCTGTGCCGTGATCGGTGCGGCAGCGATTGGTATCGCGGTTTCGGTGTCGCTTCTCGGTCGCATGAGCCGTGAATGGCAGGTTCGGCGAAAATACGCCAGAAAATATGCCGAGCGCCTCAAAGAACAACGGCTTCGGATGCAGCTCCGCCGCAAATCGGACGGTGCTTCCTCCGTCACATCGGATGCAAAACCGTGATCTGCGCATCCGAACAGGAAACTGCGGCAGAACGTATTATACCACAGGAGGGATGTCGAATATGCGCAAATTGACGGATACAAAAAAATTTTCACCGAATATCAGACTGCTGTGGTATGCGGCGGCACTGTCCGGACTTCTGCTGTTCTGTTTTTCTCCGCTGACACCACCAGTGACCGCAGATACGTCATCGGACACGGACACACCTGCGGCAATCACAGAAGCGGTTCTTTACGATGATACAGAAGCTGTGATACTGTCCGAGGATGAGGAAGACGCCGCTCCCGTATTTCTGATGCAGGGGGACTGCGGGGCAGATGTTTACCGTATCCAGCAGCAGCTGGAGTCGCTCGGATATGCGGTCGGTGTGTGCAGCGGTGTTTATACGCAGCAGACAGCGTCGGCGGTACGGCGGTTTCAGCTGGACAGCGGATTTGTCGGTGACGGTGTCTGCTCGGCAGCAGTGTCGTATGCCCTTGCCTGTCTGAGCGGGACGGACATGTACGGAACCGAAATATCCGATGACGCGGTATGTACAGCACTGCGGGAGCAAGGGTATTGGTCTGTTGTCTCCCGTGAGCAGACCGAGGAGATGTCCGACGACATCCGTCTGCGCAATGCATTGATTCTCTTTCAGCGGACGCACGGGCTGTTTGGCTCGGGTACTGCGGATTATGCAACGCTGTGTGCACTCGGTCTGATCCGCGGGATGGAGGTCAGAACCGATGCGGCGGAAGACGGTATTTCTGCCGATGCGGCGATGTTTGATCTGCGGTGCCGTCTTTTGTCCGAAGCACTTGCAGAGTATGTACTCGGATGTCCCGCCGCCTATGATCTTTATACGCTGACCGCCTGTGCCGCCGTGCTGTGCAACCGCTGTGCCGATCCGCGCTTCCCCGGGAGCTTTGATGCGGTTTGTGCCGCCGGATTGATGTCCGCCGAGGACAGGAACGATGTCCCTGTGCCGTATGTACAGGACAGCTCTGCCATCATACGGAAATCACGCGATCTTCTTCTGCTCCGTGCCGCTGAGGATGCTCTGCGTGCGCATCTGTCATCGGACACATCGGATTTTGCCCGCGGGGCACTGTATGTATTGCCTGCTGACCGTACACTCCCGCAGGATGCCGCAGTATGCATCCGCATAAAGGGATTTGTTTTTTTTCGATAAATCTGTCTTCTTCACAGGATTTTTCACATATGCTGTGGAAAACAGAAGCCGCGTACCGTAATGCTGTCGGAAAACCGTGTTTTGACAGCATTTTTTGCGCGGTTGTTTTCCACAGAAGCAAGTTTTCCACAGGTGTTGATAACTTTGTGGAAAACGATACACATCCGGCGGCATTTGTCGGATATGAATCACGCGAAGATGCGATGCATTTCACACCGTCCATGACGCATTTCACGTTTCAAAAAACGCATCTTGCCGAAAACCTCTTGCTTTTTTCTCTGAAATGGTGTATCATATAGTCACAGAAACAAAGGATCACACAGGAGGTTGTCTGACACAGTGAAAATTAAATTGGAAACCGTGTCGGACATGGGCGAGACGGAGGTTATCATCCGATGCAGGGAACTTGATGAGGAGACAGAGCGTCTGTTATCCACCATTCGTTTGTTTGCCAATACCATCATCGGAAAAAACGATAATAAAACCTTCATTCTGAAGCCGGAGGACATCTGTTATTTTGATACGCAGGACAATAAGGTTCTGCTGATCACAGAGGAATCAACCTATGAAACCCCTCTGAAAATGTATGAAATCGAAGAGAAGTTCAAAAATACGGGATTTTTGCGGGTCAGCCGATATTCCATTATCAATCTGCGCAAGGTTTCGTATTTGGAACCGCTGTTCAACGGCCGTATGGTAGCGGTCATGAAGAACGGTGACAAAGTGGTGATCACCCGTCTGTACATCCAGTCGCTGAAAACCGCGCTGGGCATGTAATGCCCGTCGATTTGATGCTTGCAATGAGGAGGTGTTTGTGCTGTATGAATGAAAACAATCTGCTGTATCGGCTGTTTATCAATATCTGTGTTACGGTCACACTCGGTTTGATCGTCGTGCTGATGGAATATCTGGCGCTCGGCGAGAGTGTGATCAGCACAAAAATTCTGTTATATATCCTGGCATCCGGCATGATCGTCGGTCTGGTGTTTGAAGGTCTGTTTGCGCAGTATCTGCCGCTGTCCGGCAATCATCTGCGGCGCAACATTCTGTGGCGCAACCGTCTGATCTGCGCACTTGTCAATGCGGTAATCGTTTCCGTACTCGGAAAGGTGATGCTCGGTGCCGGCTCTTCCCTGATTTTCCTTCTTTTGTTATCTGTCGGTCTTTGTATTGTCGCGGTCATCATCGGCGGTATCATTTCCGATATCCGTTATCGCCATTCCATCAGTGAGATGAACCGCCGTCTCAGACAGCTCAACAGCGTGATCGGAGATGCAGATCCCACGGACGGTGAGTAGAGACACCGTACCGCATGGGTACATCTTCTTCCAATAAAGAATCTTTTTCATAATTCTCCTTTCTTTATTCCTTCATTTTTGGTAAGTATCGGCGGAAAACGTATGATGTACGTTTTCCGCCGGTGCTTTTGTACGGACAGAATCACCCAAACACAATAAATGTTGATTTTGTCGGATTATTTTGCAAAATCTCCTTGCTTTTTCGGATAGAGTATGATATAATTATATATTAGTATGATCTTATAATATATGTTATTTTGATGAAAAGGAGCTATCATTATGAAACGCATTGCTTACTTTCTCATGGCAGTCCTGACGGTTGCTTCTGTTGTTTCCTGTGCTGATCAGGCAACGACAGATAACGGCACTGTTACCAAGTCCGATGACGCTGTCGCGGCAGAAACAGATGCGGTCACAGAAGAACCGTCTCTGCTCGATTCCCTTGGCGAAAAGGATCTTGGCGGCATGGTTTATACCATCTTCGACTGCAACTCCCATCCCGAACTGCAGATCAACATCCCCGGTGAGGAAATGACCGGTGATGTTGTCAACGACGCGCTGCTGGCTCGTGACCTGTATCTTGAAGAAACCTACAACTGTGAAATCGAATATCTTCAGGAAAACAATGCCGGTATGCTGAAGACGATGGTTTCCGCAGGCGACGACGAATGGCAGATGATCATTCACCCGATGGCAGGTCTGACCTCGCAGGCAACCGGCGGTTATCTTGCAAACATGTGCGATATGCCGTACATGGAAATGAATCAGAGCTGGTGGAACCCGCTTCTGTACGAAAACCTGCGTCTGCACGATGCAATGTACATCACCTCCTCCGATATCGCACCCGGTATCTATCAGATGCCGACCTGTCTGTTCCTCAACCTCAAGCTCTACACCGACTATGACTATGATTTCGATATTTTCCAGTCTGTCATCGACGGCAAGTGGACGATGGATCAGCTTCGCTCCATGATCAAGGATATGGACGTCGACATGAACGCGGACAACAAGTGGACCGTTTACGACGACTTCTTCGGTTTCGCAATGCACAACTCCACGGAAGCCGTCCTGACCACCATGATCGGCTGCGGCATCAATATGTCCCGCATCGTGGATGACGGAACCAATATCGTCTGCGATCTGTCCAGCGATTCGCATGCCATCGAGGTTGTCGAAAGCATTGTCGATATGTATCAGAACATCACCTGGACCGGTGATATCAACGACTACTCCAACATCATGTTCCAGGGCGACCGTGCACTGTTCTTCATGCACAAGCTCGAATCCGCCGCTGTCCATCTGCGTGACATGGATTCCGACTATCTGATCCTGCCCTCTCCGAAGTGGGACGAAAGCCAGGAGTCTTACTACTCCTTCCTGTCCCCGCACGGTTCCTGCTTCGTCGCTCTGCCGCAGACGGTTGCCGGAAACGAAAACTACGGTTTCCTGACGGAAGCACTTGCCCGTTACTCCAATCAGCACGTTCGTCCGATCGCATATGATCTGGTTTACAAGGAAAAGGACTCCCGCGATCCCAGATCCGTTGACGTTCTGAACATCCTGCTCGACTGTACCTACATCGACTTCCAGTCCCTGTTCAATTTCGGTACGGTAAACGATTCTCTGCAGACGGTCTTCTTCAACGATAAGCCGCTTGTTTCCACACTCGAAAAGAGACAGGCATCTGTAGACAAGGCGATTGTCAAGCTGGTCGAAAACTGGATGCCCGTGGAATAATCCTCTCGCTGTATAAATTTCAAGGACTGCTGTGTCATCGACGCGGCAGTCCATCTTCATACTGTCGGGAAAAGATCACAAATACCTATTGACCTTTCTCCTGTTATGTGATATACTCAAATGCAGGGAATCCGTATCGAAAACATGAAGTTTGCAGGTTTTAACAGATAGGAATGTGAGGTAGGAACATGGAACAGAAAACAACAATCAGAGTCGCTTCCTTCAATATCGGTGATTTTACCACGGCAAGTGAATCTGCCGGAAATGATATCCGATACGGAAGCGGAACCCAACAGACGCTGGAGGAGTTTTGTGCCGTCTTCAAAAAAGTTCATGCAGACCTTTGGGGACTTCAGGAGGATTCCGAGTTTTTCTTCTACCCGGAGAAAATTCTTCCGTATGATGCACTGTACAAACAGATTCTGCCCAATTACGAGCGTGTTTTTACTCGTTCCTATAACGGCAAAGCCTTTCTGTCCCATCTCAAGCTATCCGATGTCACGCCCGTTTCCTATCCTGCTGCGGTCACCAGCTATGCGCCGGAGGGGACAAACAGTTACGGTCATCCCTGGTTTTTATCCGGCAAAATCATAATTGGCGGCAAAGAAATTGCGATCGTCAGCCTGCATCTTGACTGGAGCTGCAAGGAACGGCGAGCACAGCAGCTTGACAGCCTGATCGCTTTTGCAAAAGCACAAACGTCCTGTATTCTCATCGGCGACTTCAATCCCGAAAACCTGATCAACGGTACGCTCTGTCAGGACGGCGACAGTGTGGCTCCCGATACGAAGAATATGTACAAAGCGGACTGGAAAAAATTCGACGATGCAGGACTGGACTATGCCAATGGCGGTCGGTTCGGCACTTTCGGAACCATCATGAAAAACGGCGTACCTGCGTCCCCGTATCCGTGGGACAACATTGTGGTTACGCCGGACATCCATATACGGAATGTCGAGGTTTTCTATGAGCCATGGATGAATGACCATGCGATTGTTGCCGCCGATCTTGAGATCGATGGCATATGCTGATAAGAAAACGACGGTACAATCTTTTCAGAACCCCTTTTCATCTGCACCGATGTGTGTTATAATAAGTATAATATTACTCCCAAGGAGGTTTCCATGAAATATATTCATACATTTTCGAAGGACATCCCCGTTTCGCAGGTAGCGCTCGGCTGTATGCGCATCTCCTCGATGACAGCTGCCGAATGTGAGGCTTATATCAGCCATGCGCTGGACTGCGGCATCAATTATTTCGACCATGCCGATATTTACGGCGGCGGCAAGTGCGAGGAGGTCTTCGGCGCGGCACTGGCGCTCAATCCGTCTCTGCGTGAGAAGATGATCATCCAGACCAAGTGCGGCATCCGTCCCGGCAGATATGATTTTTCCAAGGATCACATCATTGCATCCGCGGAAAAGTCGCTTTCCAAGCTCGGTATCGAACAGCTCGATGTTCTCCTGCTGCACCGTCCCGATCTTCTGATGGAGCCGGAAGAAGTTGCGGCAGCATTCGATCATCTGTACACATCCGGCAAGGTTCGCGCGTTTGGTGTATCCAACCATTCCGCACTCCAGATCGAGCTTTTGCAGAAGTATGTCGTACAGCCGATTACGATCAACCAGATGCAGCTGAGCATTACCAATGCGGCAATGGTCGCATCGGGCGCAAACGTCAATCTTGCAAACAAGGACGGCGTCAACTATGACGGCTATCTGCGCGATTACTGCCGCCTGCACGGTATCACGATTCAGCCGTGGTCACCGCTGCAGCACGGATTCATCTCCGGCACATTCCTCGGTTCCCCCGACTATCCCGAGCTGAACGCAAAGCTGCGCGAAATAGGCGAAAAGTACGGCGTTTCCGATACCGGCATTGCCATTGCCTGGCTCATGCGTCTGCCCGAGGGCATGCAGCCCATCGTCGGCTCCACCAATGCACAGCGCATTGAAGAAATTGCAAAAGCCGCTGACATTACACTTTCACGTGAAGACTGGTACGAGATTTACCGTACCGCGGGGTACAAGCTGCCGTGATTTACCGTTACGATTTACATATTCATACCGCCGAATGTGACCTTGCGGCACACGTTCCCGCGGCGGAAATTGTCCGTATGTACCACGAAGCCGGTTATAACGGACTGGTCATCACCGACCACTGCTTCTCGATCTTCTTTGATTGGTTCAAAGAGGAACTGGATGGAAAAACCCACAAGGAGATTACCGAACGCTGGCTCCGCGGCTATTATGAAGCAAGAAATGAAGGCGAAAAGCTCGGTATGACGATTCTGCCGGGTGCGGAGGTCCGCTTTGACGGTACGATCAATGACTATCTGGTCTACGGTCTTACCGAGGACTTTTTCTACAACGCACCCCAGATGAACCGTCTGAAAAATCTGAATGAACTGCTTGCGGTTCTGCCCGAGGATGCCTGCGTTGTCCATGCGCATCCGTTCCGCGTCAATATGACGGTCATCGATCCGACACCGCTGTTCGGTATTGAGATCTACAACGGCGGTACCGATGCCTACCGCAACCATCTGGCGGAAGATTTGGCACTGCACTATGGCAAGGTCATGACCTCAGGCTCGGACTTCCATCATGCATCCCATCTTGCGCGCGGCGGTATCATGACGCAGACGAAGATCGAAACACCTGCAGATCTCGTTTCCGTGCTGAAAAAAGGCGCGTATTCCGTCATCAAGACATAATGATTCCGAAAATACAGATCGGAGAGATGCCAGACACATCTCTCCGATTTCTTTTGTCTTATTATTTTTTCGCAATCAGCAGAAGCGTTCCTTCTACACCAACCGTACAGTAAAGTACCTCGGAAAATCCCGCTTCTTTCAATACAGCGGCTTCGTCATACGCCATCTTCGGGCGATCAACATGGACAAAACCATCCTCACCGATGTCATGATTCATCGCACGGCGGATACGCCAGTGTTCCTCACACATTTCCACTTCTTCCTCACACGCGGCAAAGTAGTCACATTGCAGGAAGATGCCGCCGTTCTTGAGTGCATCATAAACACGGCGGAACAGCGGAAGCTTTTCATCAAGAGAAAAATGGTGAATGGATTCCACGGATACGGCACAGTCGAACATTTCGGTTCCGAGAGGGACCTCAAAATAACTGCCCATTTTGACGGTGATATCCTTATCGGGATGCTTGGCATACAGTTGATCGACCAGCGCCTGTGTCATATCGACACCGACCACTCGCGGAAACGGACGGTTTTCCCGCTTACAGATGCGATCCAGCGCGTCCAGTTCGAGCCCGGTTCCGCATCCGAGGTCAAGCAGATTCTTGCAGTCTGCCGGAATGTGGGATGCTGTCACGTCATAGCACGGCGCAAACTGCATCATGTGTTCATCGTAGCCGTCCTCACGGCGTGTGAAGAATTCGGACATCTCTTCTGCCGCACCGCGCTCGCACATCTGAGTGATATACGCGCGCGTATCGGCGAGGTGCTTTTCCATATCGGAACGAAGCGGCGGCAGTTCGTGATAGTTTTTGGTAATCATCGGTTATTCCTTTTCGGGTGCTTCACACAGTTCACATGCGAGTTTCAGCGCGGCATCGATGTCGGGAAGCAGGTTTGCTTCGCCGATTTCACGGTCAAATCCGGCTTTTTTCATTGCAGCAAGCGGCTGTTCGTTGACATGGGAGAGCAGAAGCGTGATACCGCGTTCCTTGCAGACAGCCTTGATGGCACGAAGCGCGCGCATCGCAGAGATATCGAGCGTATGAACACCACGCATACGCAGGATCATCACGCGCACACCCTCTCTGATCGGAACCGCACGGAAGGTATCGGACGATGCAAAGAACATCGGACCTTCCATTTCGTAAACAGCGGTGCCATCGGGGATATGCTTGCCCACCTTGTGGACATGCTCGTCGTTGTAGGCATCCGCTGCAGACCATGCGCGGATATGCGTGACATCCGCCATATGCTTCATGAACAGAATGACTGCCAGCAGCATACCGACTTCAATGGCAACAACGAGGTCAAAAACAACCGTCAGAACAAAGGTAACAACGAGAACGAGAATATCGGCAGGCTGTGCCGTCTTGCAGATCTCGACAAAGTGACGCCATTCGCACATATTGTATGCGACGATGAACAGAATGGATGCGATGATCGGCATCGGAATCCACGCCGCAAACGGCATCAGTACCACCAGAACCAGCAGGAGCACCAGCGCGTGAACGATGCCCGCAACCGGGGTTCTGCCGCCGTTCTTGACATTCGCCGCGGTACGTGCGATCGCACCTGTTGCCGGAATACCGCCGAACAGACCCGATGCGATGTTGCCAAGACCCTGTGCGATCAGCTCGGTATTGGAGTTGTGGCGATCGGAGATCATGCCGTCGGAAACAACGCAGGAAAGCAGGGATTCAATCGCCGCAAGCACTGCGATTGTGACTGCAGACGGGAGCAGATCACCGATGAGTGCCATATCAATGGCGGGGACAGACGGCGTGGGAAGCGTACGACCGATTTCATAGAGGTCACCGATGGTGTTGACGTTCATACCTGTCAGCTTGACAAGAGCGGTACCGGCAACAACGGCAATCAGCGAACCGGGAATTTTTTTGCCGACAACGGGAACATACGGCCACGCAATCAGAATGGCAAGTCCGATCAGACCGACGAGGAGTGCGGGGAGATGGAGCGTACCGATCGAGGATGCGACTGCCTCGACCTTTTCCATCGTTTCAACGGCATGGGTACCGGGTGCGAAGGTTAGACCGAGGAAGTCCTTGAGCTGTCCGATGACGATGGTCAGCGCAATACCGGAAGTAAATCCGGTCGTAATGGTATAAGGAATGTACTTGATGAGCGCACCGAAGCGGCAGATGCCCATCAAAATGAGCATAATACCTGCCATCAGCGTTGCAATGACAAGACCCTCTGTGCCGAACTGCGCGACAATTCCGGCAACGATCGTTGCAAATGCCGCCGTCGGACCGGAGATATTCACGCGGCTGCCGCCAAAGAAGGAAATGACAAAGCCCGCGACAATGGCGGTATAAATGCCCTTTTCCGGAGAAACGCCGGAAGCAATGGCAAGTGCGATGGACAAGGGAAGCGCAATGATGGCGACAATGATGCCCGCGATCAGATCGCGTGTCAGAGCAGAGGCGTTATAGCCGCGCATCGTGTCCCTGGAAAACAATTTGGGCTGAAAGAGTTTCATAATCAAATGACCTTTCTTAAAATAGATGGGATTTTTCATGGTATTTATAATATTATATCGCATTTCGTCGAAAATCTCAATAGGTTTTGAAAAATATATACGTATGAATTTCCATAAATTTTTATGTGTATTCGCTTTTCCCCGCAAACAATCTGTCAATTCCATTGACTTTTATGCAGATTCGTGTTATAATGATGCAAATTCAAGGAGGAATTTACATGCGTTTGATCGGTAATCTGATATGGTTTCTTTTCACGGGACTGCTGTCCTGTATCGCGTGGTGTATGACAGGGCTTCTGTTCTGTCTGACGGTCATCGGCATTCCCTTCGGTGTGCAGTGCTTCAAAATTGCGCGGCTGCTTTTATGGCCGATGGGACACACCGTGACAACACATTTTTCTGCACATCCGATTGCAAATCTCATCTGGATTCTGCTGTTCGGCTGGGAGATGTGTGCCGGATATGTCGTATCCGGTGCGATTTACTGTATCACAGTCGTCGGTATCCCGTTCGGCTTGCAATGCTTCAAGCTGGCAGAGCTGTCTCTGTGTCCGTTCGGCGCATCGGTCCAATAAATCCTAAAATATATTCAATCAAATAAAGGAAAACGATATGAACATTCTTTTTACCGTCCCCGTCGGTTATAATCGGGATAAATATTTCCCGCCGAAGCTGATGGCGCGTCTGGAAGCACTCGGTGAGGTCATCAAAAATCCGAACAGCCGTCAGTATACCCGCGAGGAGCTGAAAGCACTTCTGCCCGATATCGATATCATCATCACACACTGGGGCTCCACCCAGTATGATGCGGAGCTGCTCGACTGTACGCCGCGTCTGAAGCTGATTGCACACTGCGCAGGAACGGTCGCCCATATTGCAAGCGAAGAAAGTTACAAACGCGCCATTCCCGTTCTGAGTGCCAATCCGATTATGGCAAAATATGTTGCAGAGGGCGCGCTTGCGTATATGCTTGCCGGTATCCGCGCGATTCGTGCATATGACGGCAATATGAGAGCAGGTCTTTGGCATCAGGACATGCCGCAGACCAACACCATCGTCGGCGGTGAGATCGGTCTTGTCGGTCTCGGTGCTGTCGGACGAAATCTGCTTGATATGCTCCGTCCGTTCGGCTGTACGGTCAAGGTGTACGACCCATATCTTCCCGACGGCGCACTGGATGCATGGGACTTTGCATCGCTCGGTTCCTTTGAAGAAGCGATGCGGAATCCCGTTGTTTCTATTCACGCATCCCAAACCCCCGAAACCTATCACATGGTCAATGCAGAAGCGCTGGCACTCATGCCGGACGATGCATTGTTGGTCAATACAGCACGCGGTTCTCTCATTGATCCGGAAGCTCTGATTTCCGAACTGGAATCCGGACGCATCCGTGCGGTACTCGATGTATATGAACGTGAAGGCTGTCGTCAGGACGAACGCCTTCTTGCGTGTACACGCAATCTGACCTTGCAGCCGCATCTTGCCGGTATGCCGTCGGGTTCTGCAATGACTGCGGCAATCATTGACGATCTGGAACGTTTTCTTCACGGAGAACCGCTGCAGCTTGCTGTCTCGCATACGCAATATCTGCATATGACGCAGGAATGACACGTGACAATTCCTTTGATTCCCGAAAAATGAATAATTTCAAAAAGAATCCTGCATATAGATTGACATTTTTTGAGAAACATGGTATAATAATGCAATCATAGGAATTACATGAAAGGATACAACTATGGAAATTCAATATTTGATTTCGATCACGCTGTATATGGCGGCGGTCATCGGCATTGGCATCTGGTGTTCCAAGCGTGCCAACAAAAATGCCGAAGCATACTTTATCGGAGGCAGAACACTCGGTCCGTGGGTTTCTGCCATGAGTGCGGAAGCATCTGATATGTCCGGCTGGCTTCTCATGGGTCTGCCCGGTCTTGCATACTGGAGCGGTCTTGCCGATGCAGGCTGGACGGCAATCGGTCTTGCACTTGGTACATATCTGAACTGGCTGATCGTCAGTAAGCGCCTGCGCCGTTACTCCGAGCGCATCGGTGCAATCACCATTCCCGATTTCTTCTCCAAGCGTTTCCGCGAAAAGAACAAGATTCTTCTGATCATCGCATCGCTGCTGATCATCGTCTTCTTTACCCCCTACGCAGGATCCTGTCTAATGGCATGCGGTAAGCTGTTCTCTCAGCTGTTCGGCACCTCCTATGAGCTGATGGTCGTCATCGCAGCTGTCTTCGTTCTCGCATACACGTTCTTAGGCGGCTTCCTCGGCGAATCCGCATCGGACTTCATGCAGGCAATCGTTATGGTCATCGCGCTGATCTGCGTGCTGTTCATCGGTACTGCCAATGCAGGCGGCATCGGTGCTGTCATGGAAAACTCCAAGGAAATCCCCGGATTCCTCTCGCTGTTTGAAAAGGCACAGCAGACCGGTATCGACGAAGCCGGTATGCCGATCTTTGGTGAGCCGGCAGCCATGGGCTTCATTCCGATTCTTTCCGGTCTTGTCTGGGGTCTCGGTTATTTCGGTATGCCGCAGGTTCTTCTGCGCTTCATGGCAATCCGCGACGAAAAGGAACTGACACTCTCCCGCCGTGTCGCAACCGTCTGGGTTCTGATCTCCCTTGCGGCAGCCATCTTCATCGGTATCATCGGCCGTACGCTGTATCCCGGTGCCTATGCCGAATACGGTGCAGGTCATACGGAAAACATCTTCATCCTGATGACCACCAATATGCTTCCCGCGCTCCTCGCAGGTCTTGTCTGTGCAGGTATCCTCGCGGCTGCAATCTCCTCCTCCGACTCCTATCTGCTGATTTCCGCGTCTGCCATCGCTGAAAACGTCTATCACGGCGTCTTCAAGAAGAATGCGACCGACAAGCAGGTCATGACGTTCACCCGTATCATTCTGGTCGTTATCATGCTGTTCGCCATGCTCGTCGCAACCGGCGGAAACCAGGTTATCTTCTCCATCGTCGACTTTGCATGGGCAGGTCTTGGCGCAACCTTCGGTCCGCTGATGATCTTCTCCCTGTTCTGGAAGCGTACAACCTACCAGGGTGCGATTGCTGGTATGGTGACCGGCGGTGTTGTCGCAATCGTCTGGAACTTCTTCATCGCTCCGCTCGGCGGCATCTTCGCGGTTTATGAACTGGCTCCCGCGTTCCTGCTGTCCAGCGTCGCAATCGTTGTGGTCTCTCTGCTGACCGCAAAGCCGAACAAGGAAATCGAGGAAGATTACGATTACGTACTCTCCGGCAAATAATTCCAATAAATACAAAGGACTGTGGTACCGAAATACCGCAGTCCTTTTGCTATGTTGATTATGAAGGAAGAAGAACCTTACTGTGCCAGTACGCGGAACAGCTCTCCGAGGAGTGCATCACGGTGAATGTGTGTGACACGGCGAATGAGCGGACGGTTCTGTGTGAATGCATAATAGCCGTCATATTCGGGAATGGGCGCAGGCTCCAGCACCGAGGTCATGAAGCGGTCATGTTCATTGAGCAGCCATGCAACAGCGGTGACGTCCCAGATGACGCGGCTCCAGACACGTCCTGCGGCATAGGATTCTGCTTCCTCAACGGTGTGGTCGATCAGGTAGTCACACAGCGCATTCTTGCCGCGAAGCCAGAACTCCAGCTCCGGCTGTGTCGTATAAAATGCGGAAACAACACCCATACACGGCAGCTGAACGACAGGTGCGCCGCATCCGAAGACAACACGTGCCGCCGCAACGTCCTGCCACAGATTGAATTCCTTCGTATCAGGCCAAGACTTGTCATGACCGCCCAGCCACACAATGACAATGCGGTCGATGATATCGGGGTTATAGAGAATCGCGGATGCGACATTGGTGATGGCACCGATGGCAACGACATACAGCGGATGTTCAGGCGTGTACTGCATGGCAAGATCACACAGATGGTCTGCAGCAGGTGAGGGAACCGGAGTCTTTTCATTCGGCATGTAGGTACGGCTGCCGCGGTGTGTAATCGCTTTCTTTTCGGGCGTTCCCATCAATGCGAGCAGATTGAGAATTTCGTCGTAGCTCTTTTCCATACCGTCCTCGGGAGAGGTGGAATTGTTATTATGGAACGGAGCGGCGTACAGCGCTTTGACGTTGAATTTCTCATGCTTAAGCATCAGGGACAGCGCATACTGGTCATCGATCTCATTGTAGGTATCGGTATCCAGTACACAGTCAATGGGTCCTTCGGGAACACACAGATTTTTGAGACGTTGTGCTTCTGTCATGGCGAGGATATCCTTTCTGCGATATGTTTTTTCTTTAGTATAACGGATTTTCAAAAAAATTGCAAGGGGTTTTGAAAAAAATCGGCAGAATCCGGGCGGACTTTTGATTTTGTCTTGATTTGTCCATGCGAAAATGATATAATGTATACAAATCTTTCCGATCGAAAAGGAGAACTGTTACTATGATGAGAATGGAACCCATTGAAAAGTGGATCTGGCTGCCCAAGGACAAATATCCGACGCACCAGACCACCAATTTGATTATTTCCGACAAACAGGAAACGTATGCTGTCTGCCATCTCAAAAAATGCTTCTGTGCCAAAAAGGCGATCCGCGAAATGCACGTGCGCTTTTCCGCAGATACACAGTTTCTTGTGTATCTGAATGGCAAACACCTTGCAACCGGTCCTTCCAGTATCGGCGGCGACTTTCTGTTCAATGATCGTGTCTATCCGCAGCAGTACGCAACCGAGCTGCACCTGACGGCAGAGGACAGCGCAGCATTTGCCGAAGGGCTCGCGGATTTCTTTGCGGTTGTCAAAATGCAGCCTGCCCGCTGGCTTGAAATTTCCCACGGTCACGGCGGCTTTTTCTTAACCGCCCATGTGACCTTTGAGGATGGCACCAAGACTGTCTATCTCACCGACGAAACGTGGGATATCCGCTACATGGGTGCTTACAACAGACCGTATCACTATGATGGTTCAATCGCAAACGAAGATTGGGTCAAGGCAGAAAACATTCCGAACATCTGGCACTGTCTGACCTCTCCGCTCGCCCCCTGCACCGAACATGCGGTGATTCCCGCAAACAATGTCATCACTGCCGCTCCCGGCGAAACGGTTTCCCGTACAATGGAGCTTGATAAGATCTACGCGGCTTATATCACAGCCAATGTCAGTACGACCGGACCTGTCCGTGTCAAGGTCTGGGCATCGGAAACGGGAGAGCGCGGTTCGGGTGAGGAATATCTCTTCGTCGAGGACACTTGTTATCGCGGATTTGACATTCATTCCGCAGGTGCGTTGATTGTCGAGGTAACCAATGAGGGGGATACGCCCGCAACGCTTGAAATGGGATTGATCGCGACACACTATCCCGTTTATGTCCATGCCAAGACCGTTACCTCCGACGACGATCTCAACCTTGTCACGGATGTCTGCGCACATACGCTGAAGTATTGCCGTCAGACCTTGCACCTTGACAGCCCGCGTCACTGTGAGCCGATGGCATGTACCGGTGACTACTATATCGAAGCAATGATGACACAGTTTACGTTCGGTGATCAGACGCTTTCCGCGTTTGACGTCCGCCGTACGGCTCAGCTCCTGCGTTACCGTGACGGACGCATGTTCCACACGACCTATTCCCTCATCTGGGTACAGATGCTGTGGGATGTCTATATGCTGAATGGCGACAAGACCCTGCTTTCCGACTGCGAAGACGCGCTGACCATCCTGCTCGAGCGCTTTGCGACCTACGTCGGCGACAACGGCATCATCGAGAATCCGCCGGACTACATGTTCATCGACTGGCTGTATCCGGACGGCATCAACATGCACCATCCGCCCAAGGCACTCGGTCAGTCCTGCATGAACATGTACTACTATGGTGCACTGATGACCGCTGCCAAGGTCTACGAAACCATCGGTGAGACCGCCATGGCTGATATGAACAGAAATGCTGCAGCGGCTTTACAGAAGGCCGTCTGCGAAATCCTTTACGACAAGGAACGCGGTCTGTTCTTTGAAGGTCTGAACACACCGACCGCCGCACATCTTGTCAACGAATGGTCGATGCCGCAGAATGTCGAGAAGCGTTACTACCGCAAGCATGCAAATGTCCTCGCGGCTTACTTCGGCATTGTCGACCGTGACACCTGCCGTGATCTTCTGACCAAGGTCATGACCGACGAATCTCTCGGTGAGCTGCAGCCGTACTTTACGTACTTCCTGCTCGATGCCGTTTACAGAAACGGTCTGCGCGCAGAATATACCGATACGATTCTCCGTCAGTGGGTTGCACCGTGCAAGGACTGCTCCAAGGGTCTTGCGGAAGGCTTTATCGCGCCCGAGGGCTATCACTTTGACCACAGCCATGCATGGGGCGGCACTCCGGCTTATGCACTGCCGCTTGCTTTGTCCGGTCTTGTTCTGCATGAACCGGGCTATAACAAAATTTCGCTCAATCCCGATCTGCTCGGACTGGAAACGGCACACGTGGAAATTCCCACACCGCACGGCATGATCGTCATCGATATGAACCGTACCGAAAACGGAGAAACGGCGGCGCAAACTGTTATTCCCGAAGGTGTTGAGGTCATTTAACAGTCAAAGAAAAGGAGAGGCTTTATGAAAACCCGTATTACGATACTGCTCATGACCGCACTCCTGCTGGTCTCGTTTGTGCTTCCGATCTCTGCCGCGCGTCCCGGTGATATTGCCGGAAAATACTACAGCACCGACATTGTCACCACACTGAACGGTGCGCAGATTGACGCCATCAACATCGGCGGTCAAACGCTGATATCCGCTGAGGATATGCGGTATTTCGGTCACTCCGTCAATTGGGATGCAAAAGAACGCACCCTGCGCATCACAGAAACCACGGCGCAGGTGAAAAATCCGCCCGCTGTCAGCAGGTCTTCAAAGCCGTCCGGCTCCGTCATGGGCAATTACTATGTGACTGACATTGTGACGTATCTTGACGGCACACCGATCACGGCATACAACATCGGCGGCAGAACCTACATTCATGCGGAAGCCATGCGCGAATGGGGCTATATCGTCAACTGGTTTGGCAATACCCGTCGACTGGAGATCACCAGCCCGAAACCCGCAGGCTATGTATACCATATCCCACTGACACAGGGAACGGAAAAACAGGAGGGCGACGCGGCTGTCGGTGCATTTTCTGTCACCCTAACCCAAGGCGGCATCGAGACCACGGGAGATGCAGACTATTTCGATCTCTCCATACAGTCCGACGGCGGCGGATATACCTTTATCATGGCATTTTATCAATATTCCGGTCTGTTCTGTTCCGATGCGCTGTTCCGTCTGCTCGATCCGCTGGTCAGCCAAAGCTATGACGGTTCCGTTTCGTGCGATCCCGCCTCTCTCTACGACAAAATCGGGGAGGTTCTGACCGTCACAGTCAACGGTTATCGCGCTGAAGAAGTCATCATCAGCACAGGTGCGGGCAACGGTCACCGCGATTACTATATTGAGGTCAAGGGACTTCCGCATCTGACCGAGGCACAGCTCAAAGAGATCACAATCACACTTACCGAACATTAAGATAGGAGAAATCTATGTCACGCTGGCAAATCATCAGAAACGGTCATGCGGTTGCCTGGGATGTCATTCCGGGTGAGACACATACCGACGATATTGAAATGGCGGGCTTCGGATGTGCCCAGGTCGTCCGTTACGGCATGACGGAGGACGGCTTTGTTCTCGAGCACCATCCTGTTTTCCCGACCCTGCGTACCCGCCCCAACAACACCCATGCGTCCTACCAGATGGACATTCCCGCAAACGCTCTGCCCCATCTGACAATCGGCGGCAAGCTGCTGAGCGAAACGCTTCTGCGCGCAGAGCTGGACGGCGTGCTGTCCCTGTTTACTGCGGCAAATGACGGCACACTGCACCTGATCCATCAGTGCTATCCGTCCGTTGCCAAGCGTCTGTGCTTTGAACGTATCACCGTGGAAAACACCTCCGATGCGCCCATTACGCTGGACATCACCGCGCCCGACACCTGTCTCGGACGTGATATGGGACCGATGGGCATCAATCTTATGGAATATACCACGGATTTTGCACCGATTACGCTGGATTCAGGCGCGAAATATACCTATTCCATTGCCATCTCCGGCCGTGTCGCGCATGAGCCGATTCCCACGGAACATGCCGATGAAGCACTGCGTGAACGCCGCGAGACGGTACGCCGTCTGACCGATCCGATGCAGCTCGATACCGGCAATGCGGTACTCGATACCATGTTCCGTTTTGCCAAGCTCCGTGCGGGTGAGAGTATTTTCGATACCCGTTTCGGTTACGGCAAGCTCCATGCTCCTGGCGGCTTCAGCTATTACGCCGCAACATGGTGCAACGATCAGGTCGAATATGCAGGTCCGTATTTTGCGTATACGGGTGACCCTGTTCTGCTTGATGCCGCTATGAATGCGTATCGCATGTACATTCCGTTCATGTGTGATGCGTATCTGCCGATCCCATCCTCTGTCATTGCGGAAGGTGTGGACTATTGGAACGGTGCCGGTGACCGAGGCGATGCGGCGATGTATCTCTACGGTGCA